>DATCQG010000016.1:0-4596 GCA_036569625.1 Dermatophilaceae bacterium
GTCCCGTCGGCAATGTTCGCAACCGCGGCCGCGATCGTTGAGGCGTTGACTGCGACACCGACCAGGGCTTCCTCGGTGGCCGTTGCGCGGATCGGGACCGACCCCATGTTGGTCAGTGCGACCCGGGCCTCTGCGATGGCACCGCCTCCAACACGCACCGTGACCGCCACGCCGACGATCGCCCACTGCTGGGCCACCCGCGAGAACTTCTCGTAGTGCGCGCCCCAGCCGGTGTGCTTGGGAACGCGGACCTCGGTCAGGATCTCGCCCTCACCGATGGCAGTCGTGAACAGACCACGGAAGAAGTCCGCGGCTGGGACAGTGCGCGAGCCGGATGGCCCGGCGATGACGAACGACGCATCGAGGGCCAGAGCAGGAGCGAGCAGGTCACCGGCGGGGTCCGCGTGGGCCAGCGCCCCTCCGAAGGTCCCGCGGTGGCGGACCTGCGGGTCGGCGACCGTCTGGACCGCCTTGCTCAGCAGCAACGCATGCGCGGCCACCACGGACGACCGAGCGACGTCGTCATGCGGTGTCATGGCGCCGATCACAAGCGTGTCGCCCTCCTCCCGGATCCCCCGGAGCGCGTCGATCCGGCCCAGGTCCACGATGACCTCAGGTGCGGCCAGTCGCAGCTTGAGGACGGGGATCAGGCTCTGGCCGCCGGCCAGGACCTTGACGTCCCCGGACGAGGCGAGCAGCTGCAGAGCCTCCTCGACGCTCGTCGGGGCGTGATAGTCGAAGGCTGCCGGGATCATGCCGCACCACCCTTGCTCGAAGCTGCCTGAATTGCCCGCCACACCGTCTGCGGAGCACAGGGCATGACAACATCGCTCACGCCCAGATGCCGGATGGCGTCGATGACGCCGTTGACGATGGCCGGGGTCGAGGCGATCGTGCCCGCCTCGCCCACACCCTTGACCCCCAGGTCATTGGTCGTTGACGCCGACACCGTGCGGTCGGTGATGAAGGACGGCAGATCTGCGGCGCTCGGCACCAGGTAGTCGACGAAGGAGCCGGAGACCAAGGTGCCGTTCTCGTCATACACGGCCTCCTCGAACAGTGCCTGCGCGATGCCCTGGGCGAGCCCGCCGTGGACCTGGCCCTCGACGATGAGCGGGTTGACCACGTTGCCGATGTCGTCGACGCAGACGTACTTGCGGAGCTTGACCGCGCCCGTCTCGGTGTCGACCTCCATGGCCGCGAGGTGGGTGCCGTGGGGGAACGAGAAGTTCACCGGGTCGAAGGTGGCATCAGCGTCGATGGAGGGCTCGAACCCGTCGGGCAGGTTGTGGCCCTGGAACGCCGCGAAAGCCGTCTCGCCCAGTGCCATCCCCTTGTCGGTGCCCTTGACCGTGAACCGGCCGCCGGTGAACTCGAGGTCGTCGGCACTGGCTTCGAGCAGGTGGGCGGCGATGGTGCGCGCCTTCTCGATGACCTTGTCGGCAGCCTTGATGACCGCCATACCGCCCACGACGAGCGACCGCGAGCCATACGTGTCAAGGCCCCTCGGCGAGATTGCTGTGTCTCCGTGCAGGACCTCGACGTCCTCGAACGCCACTCCCAGCCGGTCAGCCACGATCTGGCTCCAGGCCGTCTCGTGCCCCTGCCCGTGCGAGCTGGTGCCCGTCACGACCTCGACCTTGCCGGTGGGCAGGACGCGAATCGACGCATGCTCCCAGCCACCGCCGACGTAGTTCAGTGCGCCCAGCACCCGCGAAGGCGCCAGTCCGCACATCTCGGTGAAGGTCGAGACGCCGATGCCGAGCTGGACCGGGTCGCCGGACTCGCGACGCTGCTTCTGCTCGGCCCGCAGCTCGTCGTAGCCGAACAGCTCCTTGGCCCTGGCAGTGGCCACTTCGTAGTTGCCCGAGTCATAGGTCATGCCGGCCACGGTTGAGAAGGGGAACTCCTCGTGCTTGATCCAGTTCTGCTCACGAAGCTCGATCGGGTCCCGTCCCAGCTCGGCAGCCAGCTCGTCCATCATGCGTTCGATCCCGAACGTGGCTTCGGGACGGCCTGCACCACGGTAGGCGTCGGTCCACGTCTTGTTGGTGAACACGTTGGTGTCGGTGAAGCGGTAGCCGGCGAACTTGTAGATCGAGTTGAACATGAACGCGCCCAGCACCGGGATGCCCGAGGTGACGAGACCCAGGTAGGCACCCATGTCTGCCAGCAGGTCGACCTTGAGACCGGTGACAGTGCCGTCCTTGGTCGCCGCCAGGGTCAGTCGCTGCAGCTGGTCGCGGCCATGGTGGCCCGAGACCAGAGACTCCGACCGCGTCTCGGTGTACTTGCACGGCTTGCCGGTGTGCTGAGCCGCGAGGACCGTCAGGACCTCTTCGGGGGTGAACTGCAGCTTGCCGCCGAACCCGCCGCCGACGTCTGGTGCGATCACCCGGATCTTGCTCTCCGGGATGCCCAGCACCAGCGCGAGGAAGATGCGGACGAAGTGTGGCACCTGGGTGGCGCTCCAGACCGTGAGCTGCTCGCCAGTCGGGTCGACCAGGATCGAGCGAGGCTCCATGAACGCGGGGATCAGACGTTGCTGACGGAAGGTCCGTTCGATGACGACTCCGTCCACTCGAGCCTTGGCGATCTCCTCGTCGACGTCGGTGCCGGTGCCCGCCTGAGCCGAGTCATAGACCCAGGTGGCCGACACGTTGGTGCCCAGCTCCGGATGGGCGTATGGCGCCCCCGCCGCCGCCGTCTCCAGGTCCAGGACCACGGGGAGATCCTCGTAGTCCACGTCGACCAGCTCCATCGCGTCCCTGGCCTCGCGGGCGGTGCGAGCCACGACGACGGCAACGATCTCGCCGGCGAAGTTGACGTGATCCACAGCAACCGCAGGGTGATTCGGAGCTTTCTGGTCAGCCGTGATCGGCCAGGCGCAGGGCAGGCTGCCTTGTTTGTCGGCCAGATCGGCACCGGTCAGCACGGCGACCACCCCGGGCGCAGCCTTGGCCGCACCAGTGTCGACCGCGGTGATCCGGGCATGCGCCACTGGGCTGCGGACCATGCCGAGGTGGAGCATGCCAGACACCGACAGGTTGTCCGTGAACCTGCTTCGGCCGGTGATGAGGCGCTGGTCCTCCTTACGTAGCCGAGCCCTGCCGATCTCGGGGACGGCGGCGTCTGTAGCGCGCTCGTCGACGGCAGTCATGCCGGGGTTCCGATCGAAGCTGACGAGCCCGCCGAAGCCGAGGCACCTGCGACCTGCTGAACCGCCCTGACGATGTTCTGGTACCCCGTGCATCGGCACAGGTTGCCCTCCAGACCCTCGCGGATCTCGCTCTCCGAAGGGTTGGCGTTGTCGTTGAGAAGATCGATCGAGGACATGATCATCCCGGGTGTGCAGAAACCGCACTGAAGGGCGTGACATTCGTGGAAAGCCGCTTGCATCGGATGCAGAACGCCATCCTGGGCCAGCCCCTCGATGGTGGTGACATCGTGGCCGTCGGCCTGAACCGCCAACATGCTGCAGGACTTGACGCTGCGGCCGTCAAGGTGAACCGTGCACGCGCCACAGTTGGTCGTGTCGCAGCCGACGACAGTCCCGGTCTTGCCGACCTGCTCGCGGAGGTACTGCACGAGGAGAGTGCGACTCTCGACCTCGTCGGAATACTCAACACCGTCCACGGTGACGCTGATTCGGGTCATCCCTGCCTACCCCTCCACAGTCGCCGGCGGCTCGGGCTCCCACCGGACGCGGCGACCTCGTGCAGGGGAACGTGAACCAAGCCAACCGCGCTGTGACGTAGGACACAAGGCCTGCGGGGCCTCATTCTCAGCCCCCAGTGGTCAATTCATGACGAAGCCGCTCATCTCAGAGGCTCGGATTCGACGCGACCGGAGAACGGCCCCTCAGGTCAGCTCTGCTGGGGTCTCCTGCCGTTCGACTGCGGGCTGCCCGTGGTGGATACGTCCATCCATCCGGGCCAGGCGTCCACCACCCCCGCCCCAGCCCAAGGCGATGATCTCGGCGGCGATCGAGACGGCCGTCTCCTCGGGAGTCCGCGCGCCGAGGTCAAGCCCGATCGGGCTGGAAAGATGCGCCAGCTCCTGCTCGCTCAGCCCTGCCGCGCGCAGTCGCTCCATCAGGTGGGCATGGGTGCGCCGCGATCCCATCGCCCCGACGTAGGCCACGACCGGCAGCCGTAGCGCGACCTCCAGGAGCGGTACGTCGAACTTGGGGTCGTGGGTGAGCACACAGATGACGGTGCGCGCGTCGATAGCTCCCGCCGCCGCCTGTTCGCTCAGAAAGCGGTGTGGCCACGCCACGACCACGTCGTGCGCATCCGGGAACCGCGAGACGGTCGCAAAGACAGGTCGGGCGTCGCAGACCGTCACGTGATACCCGAGGAAGGACCCCAGCCGGGCCACCGCCGCGGCGAAGTCGATCGCGCCGAACACGAGCATCCGTGGCTTGGGTGCGTAGGCGGCGCAGAAGACGCGCATGCCCTCCCCTCTGCGCTGCCCGTCCGGACCGTAGGTGAGCAGCTCGCTGCGGCCGCTGGCCAGCAGCCCGCGTGCGTCATCGGCGATGGCAGCCTGGGCCCGGTCGGACTCCAGGTTGCCCTCAAGCGGTATGCCGTCCCC
>DATCQG010000017.1:0-5173 GCA_036569625.1 Dermatophilaceae bacterium
GGATGTGGCTGTCGGCGGTCGCTCGTAACGTCTGACTCGACACGGAATGCATCCCCGCATAGGTGTCGGTCGCAGGTAGACGACAGACTCCTATTCAGAAATGACAGGTGAAGGACATGGCTGGACCAGATCGCGCGAAGACGCTGGAAGCAGTGATGGCGCAGATCGAGAAGGCGCACGGCAAGGGCGCCGTGATGCGGCTCGGCGACGAGGTCCGTGTCCCCATCGACGTGATTCCCACCGGGTCCATCGCCCTGGATATCGCACTGGGCATCGGCGGGCTGCCCCGTGGGCGCGTCGTCGAGATCTACGGCCCTGAGAGCTCGGGCAAGACGACGGTCGCCCTCCACGCGGTGGCAAGTGCCCAGAAGGCCGGCGGTATCGCGGCATTCATTGACGCCGAGCACGCGCTCGACCCCGACTACGCCCAGAAGCTGGGCGTCGACACGGACGCTCTGCTGGTGAGCCAGCCCGACACCGGTGAGCAGGCGCTCGAGATCGCGGACATGCTGATCCGTTCCGGGGCCATCGACATCATCGTCATCGACTCGGTCGCGGCGCTCGTTCCCCGGGCCGAGATCGAGGGCGAGATGGGCGACAGCCACGTCGGTCTCCAGGCGCGACTGATGTCCCAGGCCCTGCGCAAGCTCACCGGGGCGATCAGCAACAGTGGCACGACGGCGGTCTTCATCAACCAGCTCCGCGAAAAAATCGGTGTGATGTTCGGCTGCTTCTCCTACAACACCCGGGTGACGTTGGCGGACGGCTCAACGGAGAAGATCGGCAAGATCGTCAACCAGAAGCTTCCGGTCGAGGTCCGCACCTACGACGTCGAGCTCAACCAGATCGTTAATCGTCCCGTCACCAACTGGTTCGACAACGGGGTGGCCGAGCGCTTCCTCCAGTTCACCGTGGAGAAGTCCGGCGGCAATGGTCGTTCGCAGTTCGCCGCGACGGACAACCACCAGATCCGCACTCCCGGCGGATGGCGTGAGGCTGGTGAGCTCATTGCCGGCGACCGGGTGCTCGCCAACGAAACAGCCCGGCTCAGTGACCAGCAGTGGCAGGTGGTGCTGGGCGGCCTCATGGGTGACGCACATCTGGCGCCCAACCTCCATGATCGCCACGGCGTGCGCTTCCGGATGGGGCATGGTGCCAAGCAGGTCGACTACCTCGACTGGAAGGCATCGCTGTTCGGCAACATCGGTCAGAGCCGGACGGTCAACGCCAAGGGCGCTGCCTTCGTCGACCTGACCCCGTTGTCCGAGCTGGGCGAGCTCCGTGACGTCGTCTACTGGGGTGACGGCAAGAAGCACCTGACCGACGACTACCTCAAGACGTTGAGTCCGTTGGCCCTGGCTGTGTGGTTCATGGACGACGGCTCGTTCAGCGAGCGCTCCAAGGGCTTGCAAGAACGTACGGCCGGCGGCAGTGGTCGGGTCGAGTTCTGCGTCGAGGCGATGAGCAAAGCCAGTCGGGTCCGGCTCGCCGACCATCTGCGCGACGTCCATGGCGTGGACAGCAGGGTCTCGATCCGTGGCGCTGCCAAGATGGCCGTGCTGACGATGACGACTGTCGGCAGCAGCAGGTTCCTGGAGCTGGTGGCGCCTTACGTCCACCCATCCATGGACTACAAGCTGCTCCCGCGTCTGCGTGGGCAGTTCGCCGTGCAGCCGCTATTCGTCGAGCCGAGCCAGGTGCTCGTGCCGGCACGGGTTCTTGAGGTCAAGATCAAGCCGCAGACGAGGTCCATGCACCGGTTCGACATCGAGGTGGCGGGGACGCACAACTACTTCGTTGACGGGGTCATGGTGCATAACAGCCCCGAGACGACCACCGGTGGCAAGGCGCTGAAGTTCTACGCCTCGGTCCGCCTGGACGTCCGCCGCATCGAGACCCTCAAGGACGGCACCGACGCGGTGGGCAACCGCACCCGCGTCAAGGTCGTCAAGAACAAGCTCGCCCCGCCGTTCAAACAGGCCGAGTTCGACATCATCTACGGGCTGGGCATCTCCCGCGAGGGCGGCCTGATCGACATGGGTGTCGAGCATGGTTTTGTTCGCAAGGCTGGCGCCTGGTACACCTACGAAGGCGACCAGCTGGGTCAGGGCAAGGAGAACGCCCGGTCGTTCCTCAAGGACAACCCCGACCTGGCCGATGAGCTGGAGAAGAAGATCAAGGAGAAGCTCGGCGTCGGTCCACAGGTCAACAAGCCGGCTGACCCCAGTGCTGCCCAGCCAGACAAGGACGCCATGGACAAGGGCGCCACGGACAAGGGCGCCACGGACAAGGGCGCGGGAGTCAAAGCCGGGCCGGTCAAAGACGCGCCGGTCGACTTCTGATCGGCATGACGAACCGGGCCGCGGACCAGACTGCTCGCGCGGAGGCCACGCCGGCCGATGCGCTCACGTCGTCCTCGAACCGTGGCACGCCAGCTCCCGATCCCCAGCGGAAGGATCGGGAGTCGGACCCGCACGATGTAGCTCGTCAGATCGTCCTGCGGCAGCTGGCCATGGCGCCCCGCAGCCGGGCTCAGCTGGAGGAAAAGCTGGCCCAGCGCGACTGTCCTGCCGACGTTGCGGCAGCTGTTCTGGACCGGATGACCGAGGTCGGTCTGGTCGATGACCAGGCCTATGCCCAGATGCTGGTGCGTTCCCAGCAGGTGGGGCGTGGACTTGCCAAACGTGCACTGGCGCGAGAGCTGCGCACCAAGGGCATCGACGAAGACCTGGCCCAAGAGGCTCTCGCGTCCATCAGCGACGCCGATGAACGGTGTCGGGCGCGCGAGCTGGTGGACAAGAAGCTGCGGGCGATGCACGGCCTTGGCATCGAGGTCCAGACCCGACGGCTGGCCGGCATGTTGGCGCGCAAGGGCTACTCCCCGAACCTGACCTACGCCGTCATCCGTGATGCGATCGCGGATGCCCCAGAGCACCTCCCCGACTGAGGATGTCCTCGGCAGCGCTGAGCCCCTGGTTGACGGATTACCACGTACCCTTGTCGATGCGATGAAGACCTACCAGGTGCGCACCTACGGGTGCCAGATGAATGTGCACGACTCCGAGCGGCTCTCCGGGCTGCTGGAGGCTGCCGGCTACGTCGACATCGCCGGTGTTTCCGATCCGTCGGAGACCGCGGATGTCGTGGTGTTCAACACTTGCGCAGTGAGGGAGAACGCGGACAACAAGCTGTATGGCAACCTCGGTCAGCTTCGCCCGGCCAAGATCAAGAACCCTGACATGCAGATTGCCGTCGGCGGCTGCCTGGCCCAGAAGGACCGCGCCACGATCGTCGACAGAGCGCCATGGGTGGATGTGGTGTTCGGCACCCACAACATCGGTTCGCTTCCCGCTCTGTTGGATCGCGCCCGGCACAACAAGATCGCCGAGGTCGAGATCCTCGAGAGCCTCGACGTCTTTCCCTCCACCCTCCCTACCCGGCGCGACTCGGCATACAGCGCATTGGTGTCCATCTCTGTGGGCTGCAACAACACCTGCACCTTCTGCATCGTCCCGGCCCTGCGTGGCAAGGAGAAGGACCGTCGTCCTGGCGAGATTCTGGCCGAGATCGAGGCCCTGGTGGCTCTGGGCGTCATCGAGGTGACGTTGCTCGGCCAGAACGTCAACACGTACGGCGTGGAGTTCGGCGACAAGCTGGCGTTCGGCAAGCTGTTGCGTGCCTGCGGTCAGATCCCAGGGCTTGAGCGGGTCCGCTTCACGAGCCCACATCCGGCCGCCTTCACCGACGATGTCATCCTCGCGATGGCCCAGACGCCCAACGTCATGCCGAGTCTCCACATGCCGCTGCAATCGGGCTCGGACCGTGTGCTCAAGGCGATGCGGCGGTCCTACCGCGGCGCCACCTACCTCGACATTCTCGACACCGTTCGCCAACACATTGCCGGGGCCGCGATCACGACCGACCTCATCGTTGGTTTCCCGGGCGAGACCGAAGCAGACTTTCAATGGACGCTCGAGGTGGTCAAGGCCTCGCGGTTCGCCAGTGCCTTCACCTTCCAGTACTCCATCCGCGCCGGCACCCCGGCCGCGACCATGCCCAACCAGATTCCCAAAGCCGTTGTGCAAGAACGCTATGAGCGTCTGCTTGCGGTCCAGGAAGACATCGCGTGGGCGGAGAACCGCCTCCTCGAAGGGCGCACTGTCGAGGTGCTCGTGGCCCAGGGCGAGGGACGCAAGGACGCGGCGACCGCGCGACTGTCCGGACGAGCCCGCGACAATCGTCTCGTGCACCTAGCGGTTCCCGAAGGGGCCGAGGTCCCGCGCCCGGGTGACATCGTGGAGGTGACCGTGACCCGTGCCGCGCCGCACCATCTGGTCGCCGACTCCGGTGTGCAGGGCGGTCTCTTCACGGTTCGTCGCACTCCAGGGGGCGACGCTTGGGCAGCCCTGCAGGACGCGCCCGGCTCGGGTCGGCCCGCCGTTACTCTCGGTATGCCGTCGATCGGCCCGCCTCAGTCAGTCCCCATGCCCGTCCCAGCCTGCCGCTGAAGGCCGACGCAAACGTGCTCATCGCTGCTGCCGTCGTCCCCGGACCTCCGGCGTTCGTCCCGGAGCTGATGGGTTCGGCTGCCCACGAGCTCGACGACCTGCGCCGTGCGGCGGATTCGGCGGTGTCCCGCGCCGTCTCCGATCTCGTTGCGGTGTCATCCGATTCGCCGTCGTTGGGCCCCTTGGTGACGCAGCTGGTCATCGTGGGACCAGGTGAGCCCGGGGAGTTCAAAGCCGCCGGGCCCGTGTCGTTTGGAAGCTTCGGGCGTGAGGTCTTGATCCCGGCTCTGGCCGAGGGCGCGAGAAGCGACAACGAGCTCCCGACGCCCCTGATGGTCGCCCGGTTTCTTGGGAGCCGTGATGTCGCCGCACACCCCGAGCACGCTGATCTATGGGCAACGGCGCGGTGGATCATGTGCAGTGGCGCCGACTCAACGGCTCTGGGGGAGCGGCTGCGTGATGGCGGCTCGCGCGTTGCCCTGATCCTGGTGGCCGACGGCGCCTTGTGTCACGGGCCCAAGGCACCATGGGCCGAGGACCCTCGGGCCGAGGGGTACGACCACGAAGTCTGGGACGTTCTTGCGTCGGGACAGCTGGGTCGTCTTGCCCAGATCGATGCCCACCTCGGTGAACAGCTGGGAGCATCCGGGCCGCAGGTGTGGCCC
>DATCQG010000018.1:0-6170 GCA_036569625.1 Dermatophilaceae bacterium
TGCGGTCACCGTGCGCGAGCGTGACTCGATGGCCCAGGAGCGGGTAGCCCTCGACCAGGTGCAGACCTACCTGGCGACACACCTGCTCGGCTGCTGAGAATCGCGGGACCATGACCGCTGTGCTCCCGGTACGCCCAGTGCTCCCACCGCTCCAGATCGGCCGCCACACCATCGAGTCCCCGGTCGTGCTGGCGCCGATGGCAGGCATCACCAACCGGGCCTTTCGCCGGTTGTGCCGGCAGTACGGCGACGAGGGACCGGGGGTCCGGTGCCAGCGCCAAGGGCGCGACGCGGTCCCTGTTTGTCAGCGGGATGGTCACGTCGCGTGCCCTGGTTGAGCGCACACCGATGTCGATGCAGCTGATCGAGCACGACCCGGACGAGAGCCCCCGTTCGATCCAGCTCTACGGGGTCGACCCGGTCACTGTGGGTGCGGCGGTGCGCCTGCTCGTCAGCGAGGACCGTGCCGATCACATCGATCTCAACTTCGGCTGCCCGGTCCCCAAGGTCACGCGCAAGGGTGGCGGCGCGGCCCTGCCATGGAAGACCGACCTGTTCCGGGCGATCGTCAGCCAGGCCGTCAAGGAGGCTGCGCCGTATGACGTTCCGGTCACCGTCAAGATGCGCAAAGGCATCGACTCGGGCCACCTGACGTTCCTGGAGGCTGGCCGGATCGCCGAGGGGGAGGGTGTCGCCGCGGTTGCGCTGCATGCGCGCACGGCCTCCGAGGCCTACTCGGGTCAGGCTGACTGGTCGGCCATCAAGGCCTTGAAGCAGGCTGTCCGCAGCATCCCGGTGCTGGGCAACGGCGACATCTGGTCGGCTGATGACGCGCTCGCCATGGTGGCCCAGACAGGCTGCGACGGGGTCGTGGTGGGTCGCGGATGCCTCGGGCGGCCCTGGCTGTTCACGGACCTGGCCGCGGCTTTCGCCGGGACAACCGCGCGGGTCCGGCCAACTCTTGGGCAGGTGGCCCGGACGATGCGCCGGCACACGCAGTACCTGGCCGAGATCTACGGGAGCGAGGCGAAGGCATGTCGAGACATCCGCAAGCACATCGCCTGGTATCTCAAGGGATTCCCGGCCGGGCATGACGTTCGTCACCGACTTGCGCTGGTCGACTCGATGGCGACGCTCGATGACCTGATCGGCACCTTGGACCAGGATGCGCCGTGGCCCGGCGAGCCGGCCGAGGGCCAGCGAGGCCGTGCCGGCTCGCCCCGTCGGGTCGCCCTGCCCGACGGGTGGCTGGACTCGCAGGAGCTCAACGAGGCGTCCGCTGCCGTGGTCGCTCAGGCCGAGCTCTCGGTATCGGGGGGCTGACCGGTGAAGGTCCAGTCCCTCGGGTACCGCACCGACCTGATGCTGCTGCGTCTGCAGGGCAGCGTGGTCGCTGATTTGGGGGACCACTTGGTCGTCCGAACCCCTGCCAATCCCGGATTCCATTGGGGCAACTTCGTGTTGGCAGACCAGATGTGGGTCCACCGACCGCTCATCGACTTGGTCGGGATCTTCGGGAAAGAACATCCGCAGGCTCATCATGTGGCGCTCGGGGTCGATGGGGTCGATGGTCTGGTGTGGGGCGATGACGAGATCGGGGGGTGTGGTCTCGAGGCCGAGCGCAGCGTCGTGATGACGGCAACCGAGGTGGGCGAGCCGTTGTATCCCAACACCGAAGCCGTATGCCGGTTGCTCGACTCCGATGCCGACTGGGCTGCCGCTGTGGACCTGCATGCGACCGAGCACGGCATGTTCGACCCAGCGGAGAACCGCGACTTCACGGAACGCCGGATGACCGCTCGGCGGGAGCAGCAGGAGGCCGGGCTGGGCGGCTGGTTCGGCGCTTTCGTGGACGGTGAGATGCTCTGTGGTCTGGGGCTGTTCACCGACGGGTCGGGGCTCGGACGGTTCCAGGGCGTCGAGACGGTGGCGTCAGCGCGACGACGTGGCCTGGCGGCAAGTCTGGTGCATCACGCGAGCCTGGTCGGCCTGCGGGACTACGCCATCCGCGAGCTGGTGATGGTTGCCGATCCCGACTACGCGGCGATCCGGATCTATCGCTCGCTCGGCTTCACGGACTCGGAGATCCAGATCCAGGTGGCCCGGCCGAGCCCGTGATGGTCAACCCTGGTGACGGGTTTCGTGCACGCCCGACCCGTGGCAGCATCGACAGCATGTGCCGCAACATCAAGATCCTGGCCAACTATGCACCACCGGCAACTCCTGACGAGGTGCATGCTGCCGCTCTCCAGTACGTCCGCAAGGTCAGCGGCGCCACCAAACCGTCGGCTGCCAACCAGCACGCTGTCGACCAGGCCGTTGCCGCCATAGCCCGGACGACACAGGAGCTCCTGGATGCGATGGTCACCTCCGCTCCGCCGAAGGATCGCGAGGTCGAGGCCGCGAAGGCGCGAGCGCGCAACGCGGTTCGGTTTGGAAACGCGTCCGGAGTCGGAGGCGTGACCCGGGTCGGCTGAGCCAGACCGTGATCCAGATCGACTAGACCTCGACGGGGCGTTCCGGGTCCGTGATCCAGTCGCTCCACGAGCCGACATAGACATCGGCGCCGTCGGTGATGCCGGCGACGCTGAGGGCGAGGGCCAGGTGCGCCGCCTGGATCCCTGAGCCGCAGTACGTGCCAACCCTCTTGGCGTCGGCGGCGCCCAGTCTCCGGAAGAGAGCGGCCAGCTGATCGGCGGGGAGGAAACGCCCGTCGCGGTCCACGTTGGCCAACGCCGGGGCACTGACGCTCCCCGGGATGTGGCCGGCGACCGCGTCGATGGTCTCGTTCTCGCCACGGAAGCGGTCGGCAGGGCGAGCGTCAAAGAGCAGGTGACGTGCGGCATACCTCTCGGCACCGGCAGCGTCCAGGATTCGACCGATGCCGGGACCGGACGGCGTGAAGTCGCCAGCTGCAGGGGTGGATGGGCCGGACTCGGTGGGCTGTCCGGCGGCGGCCCATGCCTCGATGCCGCCGTCCAGCACACGGACGTCCGGGAAGCCGAGGTGCCTCAACATCCACCAGACGCGGCTGGCTGGCAGAGAGCACCACCCGTCGTAGGCGACAACGGGACGCGAGAGGGTCACGCCTACGGATCGCATTGCGGCAGTGAAGGTCTCGACCGTCGGCATCGGGTGACGACCACCGGCCCCGTCGGCCCGGATCGTGGCCAGCTCGGTGTCCATGTCGACGTACGACGCTCCTGGGATGTGTGCGTCCTCGAACTCCTCGCGTCCGGTGGAGCTGCCCAAGCGGAAGCGCACGTCCAGGACGACTGGCCGGCTGACCTCGCGGCCGGCGAGGAGCCGCTGAAGCTCGTCGACCCGGATCAGTGGAGAGGGATCCATCGAGTCCCCGTGAGCTGAAGGTCCGCGTCCATTCGACGAGCCTAGACAGCACGGCGAAGCCGATGTGACCCACCACGGCGCGGGATGCCATCCGCCGGGTGCGCCCGCTCTGGTTAGGGGAACCTTAGCCATCCTCCTAGAGTGTTACCCTACGTGGGCCCGCGGAGGCTCGCCTCTCTGATTCCCCGGCTCAGATCGCTTTCTGTGAAAGGAACTTCAGCCATGTCCAGCACCACCACCAACCGATCGGTCAAGCTCATCGGCATGCTCACGATCATTGCCGGCGTCCTCATGATCGTTGCCGGCGGTGCCACGTGGTTCATGGTGACGACTCAGCTGAAGGCCGAGCACATCACCGTTGCGGCGGTGACGGACAAGAACCCGGGCAGGCTGGCCGGCAAGCCGGTCGCCGGCCCGTTCACCGCCTACGCCCAAGCCGACGCCATCAACCACCACGCGCTCGAGGGCGCCAACAACCGCACCTACGCCCAGCTCGGTGACGACGCCAAGGCGCTCAAGGCCAAGCTCGCGGCTTCCGGCCTCAGCAAGGAGGAAGTCGCCAAGAACCCCGACGTCCTGGCCCTCGCCGCGACGCGGGACTCCACGATGAACGGATCGTTCCTGCGGGCCTCGCTCTTCACCTCGGTGGTCGCGTTCGGTGTGGCGGCTCTGGTCATGGGCCTCGGTCTCCTGTTCGCGCTTCTCGGCCTCGCACTGACGAAGGTGTCAAGATCCGTGGTCGTCACATCAGCCCGTCCCACGGCTGGCACCGCGGCCGGTGAACCTGCTCCCGCGAAGGCCTGACCCCTCAGACTCCTGACGTGCTACGCCTCCTGTGCGTCAGGACCTCGATAAGCACCGCATCTCCCGGCCTGAGGCTGGGCGGTGCGGCGCTTTCGTCAGCCGTGCCGTGGCAACTGCCCGCACGAGCCCCTGGACCACGTCCGGTGACTTCTCGGCATACAGTGCGTCGTTGTGAGCACGTATGCCGTAGCCGACCGCGAGCGTTGGGTCCGGGAGGACCCGGCGCACAAGCAAGCCGACCGCGACGACTTCGCACGAGACCGCGCGCGGGTCCTGCACTCTGCGTCGCTGCGGCGGCTCTCGGCAAAGACCCAGGTGGTGCAGCCGGACAGTGACGACTTCGTCCGCAACCGGCTGACCCACTCGCTCGAAGTTGCCCAGATCGGACGCGAGTTCGGCGCCGCGCTCGGGTGCGACGCGGATGTGGTCGACACAGCGTGTCTCGCTCACGACCTCGGCCACCCGCCATTCGGCCACAACGGCGAGACGGCTCTGAACGACATCGCCGCCGATATCGGAGGCTTCGAGGGCAACGCGCAGACCCTGCGTCTGCTGACCCGTCTGGAGGCCAAGCGCGTACATCCCGACGGCCGCCCGGCGGGGCTCAACCTGACCCGGGCCAGCCTGGACGCAGTCACCAAGTATCCCTGGGGGAGGGACGAAAGGCGCTGGGGCACAGGCAAGTTCGGCGTCTATCCAGACGACTTCGAGGTCTTTCGCTGGTATCGCGGATCCGAGCCCGACGGGCGGCGTTGTCTTGAGGCGCAGGCGATGGACTGGTCGGACGACGTCGCCTACTCGGTCCACGACGTCGAGGACGCGGTGGCCTCGGGGCGGGTCGATCTTCGTGCCTTCCGCTCAGCTTCGGACATGGCGCCGGTGATCGTCATGGCCAGAGAGCTCTACGCGCACGACCTTGACGACGCTCAGCTGACTGAGGCGATGGGGCGTCTGCTCGCAACAGGCTGGATCCCATTGTCCCACAACGGTTCTCGCACGGACCTGGCTGCGCTGAAGGACATGACGAGTCTACTCATCGGGCGCTTCGTCCAGGCGGTCGAGGTGGCCACCCGGGCAAGGTACGGAGATGGCCCGTTGACCCGATACGCCGCCGACCTGGTCATCCCCGAGGATGCCCGCGCGGAGTGTGCTGTCCTGAAGGCCACGGCTGCGCACTTTGTGATGTTCACTGACGAACGCAAGTCGTTCATGGGGGGCCAGCGCGCACAGATCCACGAGCTGGTGGAAGCCTTTCGCGACCAGCCCGAGGCGCGACTTGATCCCCTCCACCGGGTGGACTTCCTGGCCGCGGCGGACGACGGGGCGGCGCTGCGCGCGATCATCGACCAGGTCGCCTCCCTGTCTGATCCCCGAGCCCTGGCCCTGCACAGGTCCTGGTGTTGAACGGCGGCTCGACAGGGTGACCGCCTAGACTCACCACGGCGTGGAGGAGGCGTTGTGGCGGGTTTGATCAAGGCTGAGGACGTGGCTCAGGTCAAGGAGCGGTCGTCCATCGAGGATGTCGTGCGCGAGCACGTGACCTTGCGCGCCGCCGGCCCTGGCTCGCTGAAGGGGCTGTGCCCTTTCCATGACGAGAAGAGCCCTTCGTTCAACATCCGCCCGGTCGTCGGAGCCTGGCACTGCTTCGGTTGTGGCGAGGGGGGCGATGTCATCTCCTTCGTGCAGAAGGTCGAGCACCTGACCTTCGCCGAGGCGGTCGAACGTCTGGCGGCCAAGCTCGGCATGGAGCTCCGGTACGAAGAGGGCGGCGCCCCTCGTAGCGGCGAGGGCCTGGGCAAGCGCTCGCGTTTGATCGAGGCCCACCGTGTGGCCAGTGAGTACTACTGCGATGCGCTGGTCAACCTGCCCGAGGCCCGCGCTGGTCGGGACTTCCTGCGCGAGCGTGGGTTCGACCGTATGGCGGCCGACAAGTTTGGCGTGGGGTTCTCACCTCGCGGGGGCGAGGAGCTCACCAAACACTTGCGTGCCAAGGGTTTCAGCGACGACGAGATCGTCTC
>DATCQG010000019.1:0-3715 GCA_036569625.1 Dermatophilaceae bacterium
AAGTCGGCGAGGACTGCAGACTGCTTCAGTAGCTGAAGCTGGTTGCAGCCTCGTCGCCGATCCACTCCCACATCGGGACGGTGCCCCCCATCGCAGCATTGGACAACAAGTTGCCCTTGTCGATCTTGCGCGCGTCGAAGCAGATCGGGCACACCAGGAAGCGGCCGCCAGCCTTCTCGTACCGGTCCATGAGATCGGCGAGCGGGGGGCAACCATCGCACGCAACGGCGTGAGCGAACCCTGGGATCGCGAGCCGGACCGCCTCCTTGGTGAGGAACATCAACGTCGGACGCCCCTTCTCGGCCGCGCCCACCGCGACGAGAAACGCTACCGTCACCTTCTCGGAGTCCTCAAGCCCTGTCGTCAGGCTGATGACTGCTTTGTTGCTCATCTTGACCCTCCTAGGTCGAACCGGTGTACGCTGAAACCAATTCAATGGTTCTCTTGAATACTGTTTCCTACGATGGGGGCCTTGTCAAGAGAAATCTTGAATACATTGGATGATGGAGGTGGACCGGCGGCCTGTCCGACCGCGTCAGATACAGGCCGCGAACGCTGTGCCACATGCCGCTGAAGGTCACACCACACGGTTACCCTCTATGTCGCTGCTCGCGACGTGGGGCGCCTTGCTGATCGGCCCGTTGCGCGGCCTTAGCTGATCGGCGCGCGCTGTACCCTCAATGTTCGTGGAGTCACACCCTTCGACAGCGCGCCCGGCCGCACCGGAGCCTTCCCGTCCAGCTCCGACGGGTGTGCGCTCGGGCGTCGCGGGCGAACTGAGCCCTCAGAATCGCATTGCCTACCAGGGCGAGCCCGGCGCCAACTCCGACGGGGCCTGCCGGGAGATGTTCCCCGAGCTTGAGCCACTGCCTTGTCCCACTTTCGAGGACGCCTTCGACGCGGTTGAGACCGGGCTGGCCGATCTGGCGATGATTCCGGTCGACAACTCCATCGCAGGCCGGGTGGCCGACATCCACCGGCTGCTGCCCGAGTCGGGACTGCACATCGTCGGCGAGCACTTCCTGCCGATCCACTTCCAGCTAATGGCCCTGCCTCGCACCCGGCTGAAGGACATCCGTACGGTGCGCAGCCACATCCACGCGCTCGGCCAGTGCCGCCAGATCCTGCGCGAGCACGGCTGGGCCCCGGTCATAGCCGACGACACCGCCGGCGCCGCCCGTGAGGTCGCCGAACTCGCCGACCCAGCGGTCGCGGCGTTCTCGCCCCGGCTGGCCGCGGAACTGTACGGCCTGCAGATCCTGGTCGAGGACGTCGAGGACGAACACAACAACACGACGCGCTTCCTGGTGCTGGCGCGCGAGCCCCGGGACTACTCCCTAGACGCTGGGCCGATGATCTCGACCTTCGTTTTTCGGGTACGAAACGTGCCGGCCGCGCTCTACAAGGCGATGGGCGGCTTCGCCACGAACGGCGTCAACATGACCAAGCTCGAGAGCTATCAGCTCGGTGGCACGTTCTTCGCGACCCAGTTCTACGCCGACGTTGAGGGCCATCCCAAGGACACCGCCCTAACGCTGGCCCTCGAGGAGCTCGCGTTCTTCTCGGTGCACCTGAAGATGCTCGGCACGTATCCGGCAAGTCCGTTCCGGGCTCAGATCGCTGAACCTGCCGAGAACCGCCAGTTGCGCCCGACCCGCCAGGGCAACGACGCCTGACCCAGCAAGACAACGTCGAGCCGGGGCCAACATGGCCAAGCCCGGCACGTCGCGCCGACCGACCCACGCCATCGTCCAACGACGATGGAAGGGCCGCTTCACGCAGGCCATGGTTTCGGCATCGCCCACCAACTTCTCCCCAGCCGAACCACCTGAGCTCTGATAGTCATCGCCGCATGAGGATCCTCCTGAGGTAACGGCGCTACGCCGGCCCATCGTGATTGGCGGCCAAGCGTCCCACGCGCCGTTCCTCATCCTCGCCGCGTCTACATCTTCGTGCCATCCAGATCGAGTACACATTTTCCCTCTATGTAGACTGGTCTACATGACATCGCCAACTGTCTTCGTTACGGGCTCTACGGGATTCGTCGGGCGCTGGTTAGTGCTCGACCTGCTTCGGCAATCCCAGCACGTGATCGTCCTGTTGCGCTCCCCTGCTGGCCTGGACGAGATGAAGGAATGGGTCGCCGCGAAAGGGGTCGACGCCGCGCGTCTGACCGCCGTGCGGGGCGATCTCACCGCGCCCGACCTTGGGCTCGACGTGGCATCCCTAAAGAGGCTGCAGAGCACACGCGACGTTTTCCACGTGGCAGGCCGCTACGCCTTCGGCCTGAGCCGGCAACAGGCCTATGACGCCAATGTGCTGGGGACGCTCGCCCTGGCGCACTTGGCTTCGCGCTGGCCCGATCTGCGCTGCTTCGTCCACGTCAGCGGGTATCGGGTCGCCGAGAAACTGCCCTCGGGTCGTCCCACCCGCGGGACGCTGGACGGGCTCTACGCGAAGCTGGGCAGCTATGAGGCGTCCAAGGTCGAGGCCGACGCGGCGGTACGAACCTTCGCACGGGAGGTGGCGCTGCCTCTGGCCGTCGTCGCCCCGGGTGTCGTCATCGGGGACGCAGCTACCGGTGAGACAAACCAGATGTTCGGGGTCGTCGATGTCTTCAGAGACCTGGCGGACGGCACGCTACGAGCGCTTCCCGGCGGCCGCAACACCTTCGTGCCGCTGGTGGCCGTCGACCACCTTGCCCATTTCCTGGCCGCGATGCCGAACCTGTCCGCACCCCACCCGTCCACCTACACGATGCTCGACAGCGCCACCCCACCGTTCCACGAGCTGATCCGCCACGCGGCCAGCCACCTGGGCGTGCACGCCCCGAAGGTGGCACTACCGGTCAGCCTCCTGCGGCGACTTCCCCAGCGGCTCACCGGAGCCGAACCGGAAGCCCTCAGCTTCCTGTCAACCGACCGTTACGACACCCACGCCACCGACAAAGCGTTACGGCAGCTCAATATTGCGGCGCCACCGATCCTCGAAGCCTTTGACCACTGGTTGGACTACCTGGTCGCAGCGAACTTCGGGCGCCAGACAACTTCTCGCGCAGGCGGTGCCGCCGGCATCGCGCACCAAAGAACCTTCGGGGGTACCTGACCGATGGCTGTGGATATCCCAAACACGCGTCAACGGCTGCTGGACGCAGCCGTGGAGCTGCTCGACCAGCGTGGCTACCACGGCACTGGACTCAACGAGATCTTCGAACTAAGCGACACCTCACGCGGGTCGTTCTACCACCACTTCCCCGGCGGCAAGCAGGACCTGGCAACCGCCGCAATAAAGCAGGTAGGGGCGCAGCTGGGCGAGGCGCTCGAGCAGATCCTGCAAAGCGCACCGACACCGGCCGTCGCCGTCGCCACATTCGCAGGACTGCTCGGCGAGCAGCTTCTGGCCTCTGAATTTCGCAAGGGATGTCCGATCGCGGCACTCGCCGCCGAGGCCACCACCTTGCCGCCCCTCGTGCGAGAGGCCGTCGCCGGCATCTACGCGTCCTGGACCCAGCAGATCGCGGGCCTGCTCGCACGCCAAGGTGTGAGCGACGAGCGCGCCATCAACCTCGCGACCGCCGCTGTCGCCGCAATGGAAGGCGCGCTGCTGCTCAGCCGCGCCATCGGCTCACTCAAGCCCCTTTCATCGACGGCTGACCTCATCGGGGCCAGCCTGAACCGCTGAGAGCCGATCCAGAAAACCCGCCCGCAGGCGGAAC
>DATCQG010000020.1:0-10113 GCA_036569625.1 Dermatophilaceae bacterium
CGTGGCCTGGGTGCTGGGGGTTGGCGTGGCAGTCGGTGTTGCGGCCGCGCAAACGGGCCTCGTGATGGTATTCGCGTCAAGCGTGACCTCACCCGTGCGGGCCAGAACCCGACCCTGAACGGTCGCGCCAGTTCTCAGGAAGATACTGGTAGACGCCAAGATGTTGCCCACGAAGGTCGCGGTGGTGTTGAGTGTCGCCGAGCTCGGGACCAGCCAGAAAACGTTGCAAGGTGAGGCGCGGCCGATGAGTCGGACGGTGCTTCCCGATTCTGCGGTGAGCGTGGCAGCAGACTGGAAGACGAAGATGGCATTCGGATCGCCGCGGGCGTCCAACGTCAAGGCGTTGGTAATGGTAAAGACACCGGAACTGTAGATACCGGGGACGAGCGTCGTCCCCCCCAACTCGCTGGGGATCGCCGTGGCTGGCGTCTGGCCGGCGACGTTGTCATAGGCGGTCCCGAGGTCGGTCTGCGCGGCCAGCGCGACAGCGTCGGCGACGTGAGTGGCGCCGTGGAGAGTCACCGTATTCATTCCGGTGATACTGGAGCCGGGGTGTACGCCAAGGTCGCCGGTGATCGTGGTGGCCCCAGTGTTGGTGACGGTTTGTCCGGCAAGGACCGCGAAGCTCCCTGCGGTGCCGAGCGGGACCGGCCTTGTCGCCGCCTGGGCGCTGAGTGGGAGTGCCACGAGCAGCCCCACAGCTGCGACAGACGCGACGCCGAAACGAACGCGCGAGGCATTCAGCGCGTACCTGGGGAACTTCATGGTCGATCCCTTCGAAGGCTTGACCTGGTGCTGAAGCCGCAGCCGACCCCACGGTACAGGGTGATGGGCTCCAAAAGGTCAATTCGCCCCCGAAGCGACTACTCAAGAGGCCAGCATCCGGCCTTCGCGTTAATCGCTACCTCAGGCGTAGGTCCGGAACCCCCGCCCCACCTTGCGTCCGAGATACCGAGCAGTGACGAGGTGCTCGAGCAGTGGCGCCGGGCTGAACCCGGGCTCCCGGAACTCGAGGTAGAGCTCACGTTGGATGGCGAGGGAGACGTCGAGGCCGACGGCATCGAGAAGCTCGAACGGACCCATCGGGTAGCCACAGCCGGTCTTCATGGCGGTGTCGATGTCATCGGCGCTGGCATAGTGCGCCTGGAGCATCTTGACGGCATCGTTGAGGTAGGGGAAGAGCAACGCGTTGACGATGAAGCCTGAACGGTCCCCACAGGTCACCGGGTGCTTGCCTATCGCCCGGCATAGGTCCTGCACGGTCGCAACGACGTCATCCCCTGTCGAGATCGTGTGGACGACCTCGATGAGCTTCATGATCTGGGCAGGGTTGAAGAAGTGCAGGCCGACGACATCCTGTGGACGCTTGGTCATGGTGGCGCACGCGATGACCGGCAGCGAGGAGGTGGTCGTCGCCAGGATCGCTCCCTCCTTGCAGATCTCGTCGAGGTTCTCGAAAAGCGCCTGCTTGACCTTGAGATCCTCAACGACGGCCTCGACCACCAGGTCGACATGGGCCAGGTCCTCCAGGGCCGTGGTGCCGTTCAGACACGATGCGGCCGCGTCGCGGTCGTCCCCCGTGAGCTTGCCTCGCTGAACCGCCTTCTCCAGGCTCTTGGCGATGGCGGCCTTGACCGCCTCCACCTTGGCCTCGGAGCGCGCAACGTAGGTCACGGCATACCCGGCCTTGGCGAACACCTCGATGATCCCGGTCGCCATGGTGCCGGAGCCAACGACACCAACGGTTTTGACCACTCGCAATTCACCCTCGTGAACCCCCTCGACGGGTGTGAGGTGGTCGGCCACGACGGTCGAGCTGCCGGCCTCGTCGTAGGTGTAGAAGCCCCGGCCGGTCTTGCGACCCTTGAGCCCGCCAGTGACCATCTGCTTGAGGATGGGGCTCGGCGCATGGAGCCGGTCACGTCCCTGCTTGTACATCGTGTCCAGGATCTCGTAGGCGGTGTCGAGGCCGATGAGGTCCACCAGGGCCAGCGGGCCCATCGGCAGTCCGCAGCCGAGCTGCATCGCCGCGTCGATGTCCTCGCGCGTCGCATAATGGCTCTCAAACATCCCGACAGCGTGGTTGAGGTAGCCGAACAGAAGTGCGTTGGCGATGAAACCAGCCCTGTCGCCGATGACGACGGGCATCTTGCCAATTCGTTCGGCAAGCGCCTTGACGTCCTCGACAACGCCGTCGTCCGTGACCACAGTGCGGATGACCTCGACGAACTTCAGCACCGGCGCCGGGTTGAAGAAGTGCATGCCAACGAAGCGACGCGGGTTCTGGGTGGCCACCGAGATCTCGGTGACGGACAGGCTGGAGGTGTTCGTGGCAAGGATCGCGTCCGGCTTCACGATCAGGTCGAGCTTGGCGAAGATGTCGCGCTTGAGATCGAGGTGCTCGGGCACTGCCTCGACCACGAGGTCGCACTCGGCGAGGTCCGCGAGGTCGGAGGTGAAGCGCACCCTGTCATGCAGCTCGGTCTGCTCCTGCTCGGTCAGCTTGCCGCGGGAGAGCGCACGGTCGGTCGAGTGCCGCAGGACCCTCTTGCCCCTCTCGAGAGCCTCCATCGAGGCCTCGACCGCGACGACGTCAAGGCCGTTACGGGCGAACACCTCCACGATGCCCGCACCCATGGTGCCGAGTCCGATCACGCCAACTGTTGCGAAGTCACGAGACATGAGGGCGAGTCTGCCAGACTGTCCCGGCTGATGTGAGGGCCCACCGACGCTCGGACGCCCTTCGGCCCCCGGTAGCGCCATCTGAGGGCGCAGGGTGTCACCGAGGCGCGGATGCCGAGCCAGCGCGCCGGCTCGGTAGGCTGCCGCCGTGCGACTGGTCATAGCGCGGTGCAGCGTGGATTACGAGGGCAGGCTCCAGGCCCACCTCCCGTTGGCGACCCGGTTGCTGGTCGTCAAGGCGGATGGTTCCGTGCTCGTCCACAGCGACGGCGGTTCCTACAAGCCCCTGAACTGGATGTCGCCTCCATGTGCCATGGCCGAGGTCACGCCCGAGGACGACGAGGTTGCCGACGGCGTCGAGTCGGTCTGGGTGGTCCAGCACGCGAAGTCCGATGACCGCCTTCGCGTGAGGCTGCACGAGGTTCTGCACGACTCGGCCCACGAGCTCGGTGTGGACCCCGGTCTGGTCAAGGATGGCGTCGAGGCCCACCTGCAAAGGCTGCTGGCCGAGCACATCGTCACGTTGGGCAGCGGATACACAATGGTCCGCCGGGAGTACATGACCGCCATCGGGCCCGTCGACATCTTGTGCAAGGACGCTTTGGGAGCAACAGTTGCGGTCGAGATCAAGCGCCGGGGGGACATCGACGGCGTCGAACAGCTCACTCGTTATCTCGAGCTGATGAACCGTGACTCCCATCTGGCGCCGGTGACGGGTGTCTTTGCCGCGCAGGAGATCAAACCGCAGGCACGGACTCTTGCCGCCGACCGCGGCATCCGGTGCGTGACGCTGGACTACGACGCGCTCAAGGGCATCGACGATGTGGGATCACGCCTGTTCTGAACAGACAAGAACTTGGGTTTGCGCTTTCCATCCGGCACCGTCCCTAGGTTTGGCCGCTCGGGGCCGGCACCGTCCCTAGGTTTGCGCGTTTCTGTCCGGCACCGTCCCTAGGTTTGGCTATGGGTTGAGACCGCGGGAGGCGCGGATGACGTCGACGATGCCGCCCACGATCTGGGTCAGCCCGAAGTCCTTGGGCGTGAAGACCGCCGCGACCCCGAGCTGCCGCAACGCCTCTGCGTCGCTCTCGGGGATGATGCCGCCGACGATGACCGGCAGATCACCTGCTCCGGCAGCCCTGAGACCATCCATCACCCGAGGGACAAGCTCCATATGGGAGCCGGAGAGGATCGAGAGACCGACACAGTGAACGTCCTCGGCCACGGCCGCGGCGACGATCTGCTCAGGGGTGAGCCGGATGCCCTGGTAGATGACCTCGAAACCGGCATCCCGAGCCCGAACGGCGACCTGCTCGGCGCCGTTGCTGTGTCCGTCCAGGCCGGGTTTGCCCACCAGCAGGCGCAGTCGGGTCCCGAGCTCTTGGCCAGTGGCGCGGACCCGCTTTCGCACCTGCGACAGCTCGCCGCCCACATCAGCATTGGTTACCCCGATGGATCCGGAAACCCCTGTGGGCGCACGGTACTCACCGAAAACATCACGCAGCGCCTGTGCCCACTCGCCCGTGGTGACGCCGGCTCGGGCAGCCTCCAGTGAAGCTGGCATCAGGTTGACCCCGGACTTCGCATCGTCGACCAGTCGGGCAAGCGCCGACTGTGCAGCAGC
Organism: Dermatophilaceae bacterium; assembly: GCA_036569625.1. GTDB lineage: Bacteria > Actinomycetota > Actinomycetes > Actinomycetales > Dermatophilaceae > UBA4719. The sequence goes on from DATCQG010000020.1 coordinate 4,307, forward strand.
ACGGCCCGAGTCGGTGGAGTCGCGGTCCTTGCGCCATGCGACGACCGCGGCTGCGGCCTTGGCCTCCACGTCGTGGTCCACCGTCTGGATGGCCGCATCAAGGTCGGCCGTGAGCGGGTTCGGCTCGGTCGTCTGAAACTTGTTGACGCCGACCACGATGTCCTCGCCAGCCTCGATCCGCTGGCGCCGCAACGAGTGCGAAGCCACCAGAGCCGACTTCATGTAGCCGGACTCGACCGCCGCCACCGCGCCGCCCATCTCCTGAACCCGGTCGATCTCGGCCCTGGCCCCGGCAAGGAGCTCGGCCACCTTGGCCTCGACAACGCTCGATCCGGCGAACAGGTCGTCGTACTCGAGCAGGTCCGACTCGAAGGCCAGCACCTGTTGCAGTCGCAACGACCACTGCTGGTCCCACGGCCGCGGCAGCCCCAGTGCCTCGTTCCACGCCGGAAGCTGCACAGCCCTGGCCCGGGCATCCTTGGACAGCGTGACTGCGAGCATCTCCAACACAATTCGCTGGATGTTGTTCTCCGGCTGAGCCTCTGTCAGCCCCAACGAGTTGACCTGGACGCCGTAGCGGAAACGCCGCTGGGAGGGATCCGTCACGCCATACCGCTCCTGCGTGAGCTGGTCCCAGAGCTGGACGAACGCCCTCATCTTGCACATCTCCTCGACGAACCGCACGCCAGCGTTGACGAAGAAGGAGATCCGCTTGACCACCTCGCCGAAGCGCTCCGACGGGACCTGCCCGGAGTCGCGGACCGCGTCCAGCACGGCGATGGCGGTGCACATCGCGTAGGCGATCTCCTGCACCGGGGTCGCACCGGCCTCCTGGAGGTGGTAGCTGCAGATGTTGGTGGGGTTCCAGTTGGGGATCTCCGCAACCGTGTAGGCCACCATGTCCGTAATCAGCCGCAAGGAGGGCCGGGGCGCGAAGACGTAGGTCCCACGCGAGAGGTACTCCTTGATGATGTCGTTCTGCGTGGTCCCCGTGAGCGCCTTGACCACAGCCGCAGGATCCTCCCCCGCAAGGGCTGCCTGCTCCTCGGCAACGACCTCGTACATCGCGAGCAGCCACATGGCGGTGGCGTTGATGGTCATCGACGTGTTCATCCGGGACAGTGGAATGTCCGCAAAGAGCGCGCGCATGTCACCGATGTGCGAAATCGGCACGCCGACCTTGCCGACCTCGCCGCTGGCCAGCACGTGGTCGGGGTCATATCCGGTCTGCGTCGGCAGGTCGAACGCGACCGAGAGGCCGGTCTGCCCCTTGGCCAGGTTGCGCCGGAAGAGCTCGTTGCTCGCGGCGGCACTGGAGTGACCGGCATACGTGCGCATGACCCACACAGGGTCCCGGTGGGGGCGGTTCGTAACTGGCTGTGACATACCGATGAAGGTACCGCTGGACCTCACCGGTATGGCGCTTCGTCCGGTTCGCGGGTGACGTCAGCCCCGAGCCCGCACAGCGCCTCGGCAAAGCCCGCATAGCCGCGGTCGATGTGGTGGGCCCGGCTGACCGTCGTGATGCCATCAGCAACCAGGCCGGCGATCACCAGAGCTGCCCCGGCCCGGATGTCGCTCGCCTCCACAGGGGCACCTGAGAGACGTTTGACGCCATGCATCATCACGTGATGCCCGTCGACGCGGGCGTCTGCACCCAGCCGGGCAAGCTCCTGAACTGTGCGGAAGCGGGCTTCGAAAAGGTTCTCGGTGATCATGGCGCTGCCCTCTGCGACCGCGTTGTACGTCAGGGCAAAGGGCTGGAGGTCGGTGGGAAATCCCGGGTAGGGCAACGTGGCCACGTCGAACGCAGAGCGGCGACCCGTCCCGGTCACCCGAAATCCACGATCCGTCGTCGTGATGTCCGTGCCTGCATCGGTCAACCGGTCGAGGGTCGCGCCCAGGTGCCCGGGAACACCGCCAACCACCTCGACGTCGCCACCTGTTGTGGCCGCTGCGAACGCCCACGTGCCGGCCGCTATCCGGTCGGCCACCACCTCGTGAGACACCGGTGTCAGCGCGCTGACACCCTCGACGGTGATGACCGAGGTCCCGGCACCTTCGATCCGTGCGCCCATCGTGGAGAGGAAGTCTGCAATGTCGACGATCTCGGGCTCGCGCGCGGCGTTCGTCACACGGGTCACTCCCCTGGCCAGTACCGCAGCCATGAGGATGTTCTCTGTGGCGCCGACGCTGGGGAAGTCCAGGTGGATGTCTCCGCCATGAAGGCCGTGGGGCGCCTCGGCGATGAGGTAGCCGTGGGTCACATGGACGAAGGCCCCCAAAGTCTCCAGACCTGAGGCGTGCATGTCCAGACCGCGGGACCCGATCGCGTCGCCTCCCGGGACCGCCACGTCCGCCTGGCCGCACCGGGCCACGAGGGGCCCCAGGACGCAGATCGAGGCTCGTAGCGCCCGCACAAGGTCGTAGTCGGCCCGGTGTCCGATCCGGTCGGGGACATCGATCGCGACGACCCCGCCGGCAGCGTCGTAGTCGACCGTGCACCCGAGCCGACGGAGCAGTTCGGCCATGGTCATCACGTCGAGGATCGCCGGCACGTTGGTCAGCCGGGTCGTGCCAACCGCCAACAGGGCGCCCGCCATCAGCTTCAGGGCGCTGTTCTTGGCACCGACGACCAACACCTCGCCACGCAGACTGGTGCCACCGACCACACGAAACCGCTCCATCACCGGGTGAGCCTATCGGTGGCCCATCTGAGACGATCGTGTCTATGGTCAACCTGACACGGATCTACACGCGCACCGGCGACGACGGCACCACGGCCCTGGGGGACTTCAGTCGCACGACGAAGACCGACCCGCGTCTGGTGGCCTATGCGGACACCGACGAGACCAACTCCTGCATCGGCGTGGCGGTCACCTGCGGCGCACTGCGTGAGGATGTCGGCGCTGTACTGTTCCGGGTCCAGAACGACCTCTTCGACGTCGGGGCGGACCTGTGCACACCGCTTGCCGCGAGCTATGAGTATCCGCCGCTGCGGGTCCAGGACGTCTGGGTCGACGAGCTCGAGGCCGACTGCGACCGCTTCAACGACCAGCTGGAGAAGCTGCGCTCGTTCATCCTCCCGGGCGGCACGCCGGGGTCGGCCTACCTTCACGTTGCCCGAACCGTGGCCCGTCGTGCGGAGCGCTCCGCATGGACGGCCCTGGAGACGTATGGCGACCAGCCGGCCCCCGAAGGCAGCAGCAAGGGAGTGGGTGGGGTCAACCCGCTCACCGCCAAGTACCTCAACCGGCTCTCTGATCTGCTGTTCATCCTGGGGCGGGTGGCCAACCTCGAGATCGGCGGGGACGTGCTCTGGCAACCGGGCGGAGGGCGGGCGCAACCGCCCGATAATGCTGTCCAGCCCGAGAAGGGCTAGAGGGTCCGTCCCGAAAACGGTGGGCCCAAGCACGACCTAAGCGACGTTGACGCCACGCCCGGGGGGCGACGCTTCGAGCCAGGACCGCAGCACGGTGTAGGGAGCCCGCGCAAGGGCAAGCTCGAAGCGCGCCTGGCGATAACGACATTCGACCCTCACGGCCGCGGGAATGAGGATCTCGGGCCGTTCGCCCGGTTCGAGGGGCCGGCTGGCCCTGATGTTGAGCAGCCCGCGATCCCATCGGCGGGCCGGCCGCAGGGAAAGCCCAAGGATGGTGAACCACTCGAGTCCAGACGTGCCGTAGCGCGCCAAACCGAAGCGCCAGCGGCGATCGCCGGGCTCCCGCAGCGCACAGACCGTCAGCGGCTTGCCTCGGGCAATCAGACGTCGTCGGGTGAAGACGACGCCCAGGACGACTGCGACGCTCAAGAGGACGCCACCCACCAACACCTCGCCGGTAAGCAGGAACAGCCTCACCTGAGGTCAGGCGCGGATTTGGGAGGCGTCAACGGCCTCGGCAACGATGGTGACCCGGTCATGTTCTATCGAGAGGAAGCCGCTGTCGATCGTGGCCGTGTGGGTCTGCCCCGACGTGGACTCGATCCGGACCTCGCCGCTGACCAGGATTCCCAGCAGTGGGGTATGTCCGGGCAGGATCCCCATCTCGCCCTCGACGGTGCGCGCGCTGACCTGCCTGGCTTCGCCCTCCCAGACCTTGCGATCTGCGGCGACAAGCTCAACCTGCAACTGACTCAACGGGATCCTCCGCTCGCGTACGTGTACCGGGAGTCTAACCGGCGACGCTGTGTGGCCTGACCATCAGGTGTTGTCGTGGTTACGCTGCGCGGCCGAGCGCGCGTCCGCCATACGTCCGCACCAAGTCCTGTACGACGGCGCGAGCGTTGGCGTCGCGGACCTCACCCGGTACGCGGGGCAGGAACTTAACAAACGGGGGGGACGTCTTCGGACACATGACGGGAGACGACCCCGCATACAGCCTCGCAGTGGGACGTCTTCGGACACATGACCGCAGACGACCCGGGCGCGACAGAGCCGGTCACCTCTGGGCGACCGGCTCTGTGCTTGATGTGATGCCGAGCAGACTTCAGATCAGAGGTTCTTCTGGATCTCCGACCATTGACGCTCGACGTCGTCGAGACCGCCGCACATGTAGAACGCCTGCTCGGCGACGTCATCGAGGTCACCGTCGGCGATCTTGGTGAAGCCCTCGATCGAGTCGGCCAGCGAGACCGTCGAGCCCTCGAGGCCGGTGAACTGCTTGGCCACGTAGGTGTTCTGTGACAGGAAACGCTGGATCCGTCGCGCCCGGTTGACCAGGATCTTGTCCTCTTCGGAGAGCTCGTCGATGCCGAGGATCGCGATGATGTCCTGCAGCTCCTTGTTGCGCTGCAGGATCCCGATCACGCGGACTGCCGTGTCGTAGTGGTCCTGCGAGATGTAGCGCGGGTCCAGGATTCGCGAGGTCGAGGTCAGCGGGTCGACGGCCGGGTAGATACCGAGGGAGGCGATGTCGCGGGAAAGCTCGGTCGTGGCGTCAAGGTGAGCGAAGGTCGTTGCCGGCGCTGGGTCGGTGTAGTCGTCTGCAGGCACGTAGATCGCCTGCATCGAGGTGATCGAGTGACCACGCGTCGAGGTGATGCGCTCCTGGAGCACACCCATCTCGTCGGCGAGGTTGGGCTGATAGCCGACGGCGGACGGCATCCGGCCGAGCAGCGTGGAGACCTCGGAACCGGCCTGGGTGTAGCGGAAGATGTTGTCGATGAACAACAGCACATCCTGCTTCTGGACATCGCGGAAGTACTCGGCCATCGTCAGGGCCGAGAGGGCGACGCGAAGACGCGTGCCCGGCGGCTCATCCATCTGACCGAACACGAGGGCGGTCTGGCCGAGAACGCCGGCCTCCTCCATCTCGACGATGAGGTCGTTGCCCTCACGGGTGCGCTCACCGACACCGGCGAACACCGACACCCCACCGTGGTCCTTGGCGACCCGGGCGATCATTTCCTGGATGAGTACCGTCTTGCCGACACCGGCACCACCGAACAGTCCGATCTTTCCACCCTGGACGTACGGGGTGAGCAGGTCGATGACCTTGATGCCGGTCTCGAACATGACGGTCTTGGACTCGAGCTGGTCGAAGGCGGGAGCGGGGCGGTGGATGCCCCAGCGCTCGCTGACCTCGAGCTTCTCGTCGCCCTTGAGGTTGAGGCACTCGCCGGTCGTGTTGAACACGTGACCCAGCGTGACGTCACCGACGGGCACCGTAATGGGTCCGCCGGAGTCCTTCACCGCGGAGCCGCGGACCACACCGTCGGTCGGCTGCAACGAGATGGCCCGGACCATGCTTGTCGCCGATGTACTGGGCGACCTCGAGGTTCAGGTTCTTCTTCTCGCCCGACAGCTC
>DATCQG010000021.1:0-5086 GCA_036569625.1 Dermatophilaceae bacterium
CGCAGGTCCTTCACCTGGAGGAATGCGCCGGATTTCGGACGGTCCTGGAGGGGCCCGTCCAGCGGCGTCGGGTCGGTGCTCATTTTGTCCGTACTCTCGGATCGACGACGGCGTAGAGGAGATCCACGACCAGGTTGGCCAAGATGATGAAGGCGGCGCCGAGCAGGGTCACGCCAAGGACCTTGGGCAGGTCGTTGTTGTTGATCGCCTGCACGGCGTACTGCCCGAGGCCAGGTAGCGAGTAGGTGGTCTCGGTGAGGATCGCCCCACCGAGGAGCAGCCCGAGATCCAGACCGAAGATGGTCATGATCGGGGTGAGGGCCGCGCGCAGACCGTGTTTGACCACCACGTCGCGTTCGCGAAGGCCCTTGGCCCGCGCGGTGCGGATGTAGTCCTCGTTCATCGTCTCGAGCATGCCTGCGCGGGTCAGCCGGGCATAGGCCGCCGCGAAGAGGAAAGCGAGGGTGATCCACGGGAGGATCATGCGGTAGGCCCAGTCGAGGGGGCTGGTGGCGTCCATCGGGTTTGCGCCGCCGGGAGCGGCCCAGCCCAGGCCGTAACTGAAGACAGAGAGGGAGAGCAGACCGGTGAAGAAGATGGGCAAAGAGACACCGGCCAGGGCAACCCCCATGCTGGCGCGGTCCAGGGGTGACCCACGTTTGAGAGCAGATATGACGCCGACGGACACGCCTCCGACGAGCCACAGAACCGCAGCGCCAGATGCCAGCGACAACGTCACGGGCAGACGGTCGAGCAGGTCGGGCAACACGGGGTTCTGGGTGATGAACGAGTAGCCCAGGCAGGGCGCCGGGCAATGTTCTATGGAGGGGCCGTAGTTGTAGTCCTGGCCGACCACGATCCCCTTGGCGAAGCGGCCGTACTGGACGTAGATGGGGTCGGTGAACCCAAGCTTGACGGCTGTCTGGTGGATCTGTTCGACGCCGGCGCTCTTGCCGACATAGCGAGAGGCGAGGTCGTCGGCGCTCGCACCTGCGATACGGGGGATCAGGAAGAAGATCGAGAAGACAACCGCGCTGACGATGAAGAGCAGGATCACTGCTCCGATCAGGCGACGAATGATGTACGTCAGCACTGTGGTTGGCGTGGTCGGGGGTGGTCACGCAGTTGCTGCGTGACCACCCCCGACCGGTGCCTTCACCTACCTCTGTTGTGGTCGGGCCGGACTGTGGGCTACTTCTTGGACGTGCCCATGGCCGTGTAGTCGTACTGACCGAACGCGGGGTTGATGAACACGTTGGTCAGGTTGTCCGGACGGTAGAAGAGTCCCTTGGTCCAGACGCCCAGCACCACCGACGCGTTCTCGTTGACCATCTGGTCGATGTTGCCCCAGATGGCATTGCGAGCGGTGATGTCGGTCGTCGCGAGCGCCTTGTCGATCTGAGCGTCAACTGCCGGGATCTTGATGCCGAGGTTGGTGTTGCCCGCGGGGCGGATCACCCGGCTGTCGACGATCTGGGAGAGGAAGCCGAAGCCGTCCGGCCAGTCGGCACCCCAGCCGTAGACCATGATGCCGAGCTTGTTGGTCTTGGCGAAGTCCGGTTTGCCGGCGTACAGCTTGAAGTAGTCACCGGTCGGGTAGGGCTTGATCGTCAGTGTGACGCCGATCTTGGCCAGCGACTGCTGGAGAGACTCGGCCGTGGCCTTTTCCTTGGGGCGCTCGGCCCGATAGGAGATGTTGGTCGCGAACCCGTTGGGCTGGCCGCACTTGGTCAGCTCAGCCTTGGCTGCGGTGACGTCACCTGTGGGCTTGGTCTTGGCCTCGTAGAGGTCGAAGGCCTTGTAGCCGGGGACCATGGGAGGCATCAGGCTGGTCGCGATGTCGCCGCCGATTGCGCCACCGTAGGCGCGCTGGTAGCCGGTCTTGTCGTAGGCCAACAGGATGGCCTTGCGGCAGTCGATGTTGTCCAGCGGGGGCACATCCGTGTTCAGCACCGAGAACCACGTGCGGGCGGAGTTTGCGTTGTCGGTCTTGGCCTTGAGCGTGGCGTCGGCCAGGATCTTGCCCTGGGTTGCCGCCTGGACGCCGCTGCCGTTGATGTCGACGTCGAGGTCTCCGGCGATCAGGCGGTTGTCGACGTCAGGAGCGTTGAGCCCGAGCTCGACGCTGATGTTGTCCGGCAGTGCCAGACGGCCCGAGCTGGGGTCCGTCTTCGGGTCGTAGTTCGGGTTGCGCTTGAGCGTGTACTTCTTGCCGAGCTGGACCGTGTCGAACATGTACGGGCCGGAGGAGACCACGTGCTCCTTGTACTTGGCCCCCGTGTCCTTGGCGACGGGCACCGGTGCGGTGGCAGGCAGCTGGGCAAAGAAGTCGAAGCCCGCGAACGAGCTCTTGAGGTGGAAGATGATGGTCTTGGCGTCTGGGGTCTCGATCGACTTCAGGTCGGCCAGGTTCTTGTCCTTGTAGACGCTGTATCCCTTGGGGACGTCCTTGAGGAAGTCGTTGAAGTAGGTCGGGCCGTTGGGAAACGTGTCCTTGTCGAGCTGGCGGGCGACCCCGTACTTGACGTCCGCTGACGTGATCGGGCTGCCGTCCTCGTACTTCAGGCCGTCACGCAGCTTGTAGGTCCACGTCGTCGCGTTGTCGCTGGGCACGCCCAGGGTCTCGGCCAGGTCTGGGACCACAACAGGAGCCCCAGCGGTCGCCTTGAAGACGGTGAGGGTCCGGGCGTAGTTGCGCAGGAAGTTCCACGAGAGACCGTAGTAGGTGTCCCCGGGGTCGACGGAGTCCCAGTCACCCGGCATACCAAATCGCAGCGTGCCGCCCTTGGTGGTCGAGGGCTTGAAGACCTTGCTCACCGCTGCGTTCGCGACGTCCCCCGTCCCTCCGCCTGCGGTTGGGGTCGTGCTGGCTTTCCCCCCCGAGCATGCTGAAATGCCCAGGGCAAGGACAGCGCCTGCGGCGACTGCCATCATCCGTTTATGCATCATCTGGGTTGCACTCCTTGATCTTCATCTAGGCCGAACCGGTTGGAAATCGTTGGGAACTATCGGGACCGAGGGTCAAGAGCGTCACGCAGGCCGTCACCGAAGAGGTTGAACGCCAGAACCGTGACAAAGATGGCCAGACCCGCGGGGAGAAGGAACTCGGGGTCGACCTGGTACCACTGGGTGGCGTCCGAGAGCATGCCGCCCCACGTGGCGCGAGGCGGCTGGACGCCCACGCCGAGGTAGGACAACGCAGCCTCGAACAGGATGTTGCTGGGGATCAGCAGGGTTGAGTAGACCAGGATCGGTGCCAGAAGGTTCGGCAGCAGCTCCTTGAAGAGGATGTAAGGCTGCCTTGCCCCCAGGCTGCGCGCGGCATCGACGAACTCCCGCTCACGCAACGAGAGCGTCTGTCCACGGATGATCCGGCCGATGTACGGCCAGTTGAAGAAACCGATGATGAAGATGATGACCGCGATCTTCAGCGAGTCTCCCGAGAGGCCAAAGGCCTGGTCCGGAATGACCCCGGCCAGGGCCAGTGCGAACACCAGAAGAGGGAAGGCCAGGAAGATGTCCATGAGCCGGCTGATGAGCGTGTCGACCCAACCCCCGAAGTAGCCGGCGATGACGCCCATGGTCGTCCCAATGGCCACGGACATCAACGTGGCCACTGATGCGATCAGAAGCGAGATCTGAGAGCCGTAGACGACGCGGCTGAACAGGTCACGTCCGTTGACGGGCTCGATCCCGAACAGGAAGCTTCCCGAGACGCCGCCCCACGCCTTGAACGGGACCTGGGTGTTCGCGTCGATCAGCTCTTGGTGGAACTCGTTGGGAGGGTGGCCGAGGAGGCGAACGATCAGGGGAGCGAACAGCGCGATGAGGATGAGGACGACCACCACGCCGCCGCCGGTCATCGCGACCTTGTCGCGGCGCAGCCGCATCAGCGCGATCTGGCCGAGCGAGCGCCCCTCGATCTTCCCCGGGCCGTTGAGCACCGCCTCAGGGGGTGCCATTGCAGATGGGTCGACTTCCAGCGGTGCGCTCACCTGCCGCAAACACCTCCGGATACGTCACGAAATCTCGTCGAGGGCCATCAAGTGATGGCCCTCGCGCTCATCATGGTGCCCAGAGCATCGATTCAGCAATAAGTCGTTGCCGAATCGTGACGCGCCGTACAACTTCTTGTGCCGGAAGTATTCCAGGCCAAAAACCACAGAAACCACGAACATCAACCAGCCCGGACAAAGGGCAGACTCTGGTGCCATGCCCCCCACCTTGTTCCACGGCGTCACGCCCCGGGTCGTGGTCGGCGCCGCCATCGTCGATGACGTTGTTCGGCCGACGACGCTGCTCAGCGCCCGCCGAACCGCCCCTGCCGAGCTTGCAGGACGCTGGGAGCTGCCCGGCGGCAAGGTTGAGCAAAGGGAGGAGCCGCTGGATGCGCTGCATCGCGAGATCCGCGAGGAGCTCGGGGTCGACATCGAGATCGGCGCCCTCGTGGAAGGCCCGTTGGCCGGCTGCTGGCCGCTCGGCAACCGGTACGTGATACAGGTGTGGCTCGCGCAGATCATGCGTGGCCAGCCTCATCCCCTGCAGGACCATGACGAGCTGCGGCTGCTCACGAGGACCCAGCTGTATGACGTCCCCTGGCTTCCGGCGGATCTCCCGATCGTGAGAGCCGCGGAGGCACTCATGAGCGACGCGACGAACCACTGATCACCTGTGGTCAAGGGGGTCCCCAATTGCTGAGAGAATTGCCCTTATGCCCATTCAGACCCGCGGTGACATCCGTAACGTTGCCATCGTCGCCCACGTAGACCACGGCAAGACCACCCTCGTCGACGCCATGTTGTGGCAGTCCGGGGCATTCGGCGCCCACCAGCACGTCGACGAGCGCGCCATGGACTCCGGTGACCTCGAGCGCGAGAAGGGCATCACGATCCTGGCGAAGAACACCGCGGTGCGTTACAAGGGCCCTGCGGCGGCGAAGGCCGGACATCCCGATGGCATCACCGTCAACATCATCGACACCCCCGGCCACGCCGACTTCGGTGGCGAGGTCGAGCGTGGCCTGTCCATGGTCGACGGGGTCGTCCTGCTGGTCGACGCGTCCGAGGGCCCGCTTCCCCAGACGCGC
>DATCQG010000022.1:0-16551 GCA_036569625.1 Dermatophilaceae bacterium
GCTCCCAGCCCATCGGCGGTCCCGCGTGGAAGAACGTTCCCTGCTCCATGCCCAGGCACTCGCGGGCCGGGCGCACGTCGACCAGATCGGCGCCGGCCGACATCAGCCGGGAAACCGCCAATGCGTTCGCGGCCTCGCGGCGTGGGTCGCTCATGACCCGGGCCAGGTCGGCCTCCGTGCCTGTCATCGGGGGACGCCAGTCAACCTCGGTAACCTGCGCCGCCTGGGCACGCAGGGCATCGGCGAAGAGGCCGACGCCGGCGGTGACCATCGATGGCTCACGGCTCAGCAGCCCCCGCAGTGGTGGGGTGAAGGATGTCGGGTCGTCATTCATGGCGAGGCTTCTTCCCGGGCCGAGGCGCTGGTGAGCAGGGTCAGTGCATGTCGGGTCGCCTGGGCGTTCGAGACGAATACCGAGGCGCCACAGGCCTGCAGGGTCGTTGCGCACGCGGTCAGCCCCTGAGGGTCATTCTCCACGCCGATCAGCGAGACGACGACCGGAAGCTCGCGCCCACCTGCTGCGGCCGCGATGCGGGCGGAGGTGATTGCCGCGCCGAGCTCGTCGGCAGGGTCGGCGTGGGAGCCGAACCCCAGGATCAGGTCCAGCAGCAGCACCCCGCAGGTCGGGTCGTCGCCCTCGAGAGCGATCCGCTCGAGTCGGAGAGAGGGGTCGATCATCGGGTGCGGCCGACCCTGCGTCAGCGCGTCGTCGCCGAAGTCGATCACCAGGTGGGATGAGCTGAGCAGGTCTGGGCCCAGGGCCAGCTCGGGGGAGAGCGGGATGTTGGACCGGATCGGGCCGAGCCGGTCGGCGGCGATGATCATCGCCTCGTCGGCGAGGGTGCCGCCGCAGAACAGCCCACGAAGGCCTCCTTCGACCGGGGTGGTTGGTTCGTCGGGCGAGCCGGCGAGCCACTGGGGCCACTCCGGTATGCCGTCCGCGGACGCCGCCAGGGCGGCCTCCACGGCCGCGGTGAGGTCAGGGCGGCCGGGGCCCAGCGTTGCCCAGTGGACCGGCTTGCCCAGACCGGCGGCATACTCCTTGATCGCGGTGAGCACCTCGGGAGCCGGCGGTTTGGACACGACGATGATGGACTCGGTCGACGGGTCGGCGGCGAGCGCGGCCAAAGCCTGGCGGGTGGAGCGACCCCCGACGGCGGAGGACAGATCCCGGCCACCCACGCCGAGGCAGTGGCTCATGCCGACCCCGGCGTGGTCGAGCAGACACATGACCTGCTGGGCTCCCGTGCCCGATGCGGCAACCAGCCCGACCGACCCGGCGCGCACCATGTTGGCGAAGCCGAGGGCAACCCCCGCGACGACGGCGGTGCCGCAGTCGGGGCCCATCACCAGGACGTCGGCAGCGGCGGCAGCGTCCTTGAGCGTGACTTCCTGCTCGACGCTGACGTTGTCGGAGAACAGCACGACCGAGGCCTCGGAGGCCACGGCATCCATCGCGTCCACGAACGCGTTGGTGCCCGGGACCGAGATCAGCGCGAGGTTGGCTCCGCTCCTGGCGAGGGCAGCACCAATCGTGCGAGATGGCGGCGCGTCGCCGAAGCCACCTGCCGACGAACCGGCTGCCTTGAGCCCTGCCAGCGCGTCAGCCAGGGCGGAGCGGCCAGCCTCGATCGCCGCGTCGTCCTCTCCCCGGATGGCCACGAGCAGGTCGTTGGGCCCCACCGCCTCAGCCACCGTGAACGCCATCCCGGCCAGAAGATCGACGTTCAGGTCAGTGGCCATCGCCACGAGTCCCGCGCTGACTCCTGGCGCTTCGCGGACCGCCTTGGAGACCAGCATGAGGCTCACCGAGTCGTAATAAGCGCCGCGGCGCACCTCGACGAGATCGGTCATGCGACTCCCCTTTCAGCGGGTGGAATGCGTGCAACCTCGTGCAGGGAGCCGGCGAGGCCTGCGACCAGATCCGGGCCGGACCAATGACCGATGGCGAGCGTCGAGGTGAGCGCCTCCCTGACTCCAGCGAGGTTACCGCCCAGGGCCCCTTCCACCAGAGCGACGACTTCGGGCAGCGCGTACCCGCCTCGGGCTGCGTCGAGCATGGACGCGGACAGGCTTGTGGTGCGACTCCATTGATCCTGGACTGCGGCGCCCAGGAGGCCGATCGCCGCCGCCTCTCCGACCCCGGCCAGAACCAGGAGTACTGCGCACAGGACGTCGTCGCCGCTCGGCGTGAGACCCTGCCCCGCGCCGAGCAGCAGCCGTACGCCACGTCGGAGCCGTGCGTGGTCGCGGCGGCGAGCGGCGCGGCATACCGCACTCGCCTGGTCAACCAACCCCGGCGTGCTCGCGTGGCAGGCAAGTGTGTCGGCCAGCTCTGACAGCACCCCGCGTTCGGCCAGCATCGGGACGGCGCGAACGCGCGCCGGACGCCATTCGCGGACCACGTTGACCGCCCAGCCGGGCAGCGTTATCCGGGATCGACCGACGGTCACCGGGTCACCCGGCCCGATGCCCCAGACGATGTCCCGTCCTGGTGCGGACAGACGGGTGCCCGTGGGGAGCATCGAGGCGTCGGAGGCCAGGACGGGCAGAACTTCATGGTGCCCGCCCACCGACAGATACAGAGCGGTGGGGAAGCTGGCCAGGACCATGGCCTGACGCGAAGGCCCAACCAGGACAGCGCGGGTCAGCGGTGAGCCGGCGCCCGGGACCTCGCCCTGTCGAGCCTGCGGTGTCATGTGGCGGTCCCGTTCTCTCGGTGCGGTGGTCTCGCTGCAACACCACAGTCGCGATCATGGCTGATGCTGCCAAGACACGCCCATGTCGGATGTCAACATCTTCTCTATGCGCCGAGCGGGTGATGGCAATAGGTTTCGTTCATTGCGGCATCACGTGACCCCCGTCACCCACGGGCCGCGACCCTAGGGAGGGCACTGATGCTGGTCGGTTGGAAGCTTCACGAGGGGACTCTCGGCCCGAACGAGGTCGTCGCTCCGGACGAGCGGTTGTCCTGGCCCAAGACCGTGGGACTGGGTGCACAGCATGTGGTGGCGATGTTCGGTGCCACCTTCGTGTTCCCGTTGATCATGGGGCTCAACGCCCAGCTGGCAATCATGATGAGCGGTATCGCGACGATGTGCTTCCTGCTCATCGTCAAGGGCAAGGTCCCGAGCTACCTCGGGACCAGCGCGTCGTTCGTCGGTGGTGTCGCGGCTATCCGTGCACAGGGCGGTGACTCGTCGACCGTGACGGGCGCGATCATGGTCTGCGGCGTGGTCCTGCTGTTGGTCGGTGTGGCCATCCACTTCCTGGGGTCGGGGATCATCCACACGGTGCTGCCCCCCGTGGTCACCGGCGCGGTGGTCATGCTGATCGGCTTCAACCTCGCCCCGGTCGTGGCCACCATCTACTGGCCCCAGGACCAGTGGGTTGCGTTGCTCGTCATGGCGTTCGCCATCGCCTGCGCGGTGGGCCTGCGGGGCTTCTTCGGCCGGATCTCGATCTTCCTCGCGCTGATCTTCGGAACGATCGTGTCCTGGATCTTCGACCGCGTGTTCGGCATGATCTCCTCGCTCGACCCGGGCGCCGGCAAGATCACCCAGCATTTCCGCGTCAACTGGGACAGCGTCAGCAGCGCGTCATGGATCGGCTTCCCGCCTCACACCTCGATCGTCGCGGGCAAGGAGATCGTCGGCTGGCACGCGCCCACGCTGTCCACGGCAGCGGTCCTGCTGGTTCTTCCGGCAGTGATCGCGCTGATCGCCGAGAACACCGGCCACGTCAAGGCCGTCGCCGAGATGACCGGAGCCAACCTCGACGGTTACATGGGCCGGGCCATCGCCGCTGACGGTTTCGGCACGGTCCTGGCCAGTGCCGTGGGTGGTTCACCGACGACGACGTACGCCGAGAACATCGGCGTCATGGCTGCGACCCGGGTCTACTCCACCGCCGCCTACTACGTTGCTGCAGCGGTCGCCATACTCTTCGGGCTCTCACCCAAGTTCGGGGCGCTCGTCGCGGCCACCCCAGGTGGCGTCCTTGGGGGAATCACGGTGATCCTGTACGGGATGATCGGCCTGCTCGGAGCGAAGATCTGGAAAGAGAACGACGTCGACTTCTCCAATCCGGTCAACCTCGTCCCCGTGGCCGCTGGCATCGTCATCGCCATCGGCAATACGAGCCTTGTCTTCAGCGACTCGTTCAGCCTCAGCGGTATCGCGTTCGGCACCATCGTGGCCATCGCCGCCTATCACATGGCCCGCGCGCTGGCGCCGCAACACATGAAGGACACCGCCGGGGGCGCGATCATCGTGGTGGGCGGCAAGGACGTGCAGAAGGAGGACGACAACCTGCACTAGGGGTCCGGTAGCTGGTTTGTTGCACGAATGCCTGATGAAACCGTGCCATCGATGCAACAAACCGGCTATCCGCCTGCCGCAGGGCTCCCTGACAGGTGGCCTGCCGCTTCGCCCCCGGCCCTATTCACGATCCCTTCGAACAGGCAGGATCAACACGGTGAAGCCGTCCACTTTTGTTCATCACGCGCCGCGCAGCGTGGACGAAGCGGTGGCGATCCTCGCCGAGGTCGGCCATGACGCCAAGGTGCTCGCTGGTGGGCAGAGTCTGATCCCGATCCTGAACATGCGGCTGTCGGCGCCGGGCCACCTCGTCGACATCAACCGGATCGGCGGTCTCGACGCGGTAGAGGTCACCCCCGACGTCGTCCACATCGGTGCTCTGGTGCGCCATGCGCAGCTCGAACGGCACGTGGCCGCGTTCGCCCACCTGCCCCTGCTGCGTCAGGCGCTGGTCAATGTCGCGCACCCGGTGATCCGCAACAGGGGCACGACCGTCGGCTCCCTCGCGCACGCCGACCCCTCGGGCGAGATGCCGGCCGTGCTCGTGCTCACCGACGGGTATGTCGAGCTGGCCAGCTCGCGGGGGACGCGGAGGGTGGCGGCGGGGGACTTCTTCCTCGGACCGATGGAGTCCTGTCTGGCGGAGGACGAGATGGCCACGGGGGCGTGCTTCGGCCGCTTCGCGGCAGGCACGGGCACGGCGTTCGCCGAGTCCACCCGCCGCCACGGTGACTATGCCCTGGCCGGTGTTGCTGCTGCTGTCACGGTGGTCGACGGCCTGATCACGTCGGCTCGGGTGTCCTTCGTCTCGGTGACGCCCACGCCTGACGTGCTGGATCTCGGGGAGCTGTTCGCCGGCATCCCCCCGGAGGACGTGGACTGGGCCAGTGCTGCCGCGCTGGCCCGGGAGCACGTCGACCCCGACTCCGACATCCATGCGAGCGCGTCGTATCGCCGGATGCTCGTCGGCGTCCTCACGGCACGCGTCCTCGCCCAGGCGGCCGGTAATGCAACCGCCGGCTCCACTGCAAACGCGGGTGCAAGCGCCAACCCCACCGCGTCAGGGGTCTGAGCCGATGAGCGAGATGACGGGGAGCGACGTGACTCAGAGCGAGATGTCTGTGAGCGAGATGTCCGTGAGCGAGATGACTCCGGACGTGGCCGAGCCGTTGCTGGAGATCGCAATGCGGGTCAACGGTGTTGCGCACACTGCAATGGCCCCGGCCCGGAGGCTGTTATCGGACTTCCTGCGACACGAGCTGCGACTCACCGGCACCCACGTCGGGTGCGAGCACGGGGTGTGCGGCGCCTGCACGGTTTTGATCGACGGGACGCCGATGCGCTCCTGTCTGATGTTTGCCATCACCGCCCAGGACCACGAGATCACCACCGTGGAGGGACTGGCAGGTTCCGTCGACGGCACCGGCGCGTCCACGATGAGCCCCGTGCAGCAGGCCTTCATCGAGTGCCACGGGCTGCAGTGCGGGTTCTGCACGCCGGGTTTCCTGACGACCATCACGGCATACCTGCTGGAGAACCAAGAGCCGACGGAAGCCGAGGCGCGAGAGGCGATCTCGGGCAACCTCTGTCGTTGCACGGGGTACCAGAACATTGTCAGGTCGGTCCTTCGGGCCGCGGAGATCTCCAGGGAACGGGGGGCCGGCGCGTGACGACCAAGATGTTCGGTGCGCCCGTCCAGCGCAGGGAGGACCCGCGCTTGGTGACCGGGAACGGCCGTTATCTGGACGACCTCGGCCAGGGCGCGCTCGCCGCTGCCTTCGTCCGCAGTCCCTTTGCGCACGCCCGCATCCTGGACATCGACGTGACGGCCGCGATAGAGGTCCCGGGTGTCGTCGCGATCTACACCCACGAAGACCTCGACGGAAAGACCGGAGAACGCCTTCCGTTGCTGATCCCCCACCCCAGCCTGACCAACCCGATGACGGCCTACTGCCTGGCTCGTGAGGTGGTCAAACACGTCGGCGAGGCGGTTGTCATGGTCGTCGCGACCGACCGCTATGTGGCCGAGGACGCCTGCGAGCGCATCAAGGTCGACTACGACCAGCTCCCGGTTGTGGTCGGCCTGGAGGCGTCCCGCGCCGCCGGGGTGCTGGTGCATGCGGAGGCGCCCGGCAACATCTCGGCACACATGGTCCAGGAGGTCGGCGACACCGCTGCCGCCATCGCTGCCGCCCCCCACCGGCTGACGCTCTCCCTGCAGATAGAGCGCAGCGCGTCCATGCCGATGGAGGGTAAGGGTGTCTACGCCCGATGGGACCGCGACGAGCAGAGCCTCAGGATGTACACCTCGACCCAGACGTCCACAGGTGTTCGCGCCGCTGTGGCCGCAAAGCTCGGCCTGCCGCTGATCAAGGTCGAGTGCATCGCTCCCGATGTGGGCGGCGGCTTCGGGGTCAAGATCATGCATCCGTGGCCGGAGGAGGTGCTCATCCCCTGGGCTGCACGCCGGCTCGACGCTGAGGTCAAGTGGGTCGAGGACCGTCGGGAGCACTTCATCTCATCAGCCCACGAGCGGGCGCAGCTGCAGGACGTCGAGGTCGGGTTCGATGACGCCGGAAGGGTGTTGGGACTTTCCGTGAAGTTCTGGCACGACAACGGCGCGTACACGCCATACGGGATCATCGTCCCGATCATCACCTCCACGCAGCTGCTCGGTCCCTACAAACCGGGCGCCTACCGGTGCGAGTTCTTCTCGATGTACACCAACACGGTCATGGTCACGCCGTACCGGGGGGCCGGGCGGCCGCAGGGCGTGTACGCGATGGAACGCACGATGGACGCGATCGCCGACTACCTCGGTCTCGACCGCACCGACGTGCGCAGTGCCAACTTCATCCAGGTCGCGGACATGCCCTACGACCACGGCCTGCTCTTCCAGGACGGCCGGCCGCTGATCTACGACTCCGGCGACTTCCCGGCCAGCCTGGCCAAGCTCAAGGCCCTGGTCGGCTGGGACGACTTCGCCGCCTACCGCGCGCAGGCCGAGCTCGAGGGTCGCAAGGTCGGGCTCGGGATCGGTTGCTACGTCGAGGGAACCGGCGTTGGACCCTACGAGGGCGGCCACATCCAGATCGAGACCACGGGCCGGGTCAACGTCTCGACCGGTCTGACCAGCCAGGGACAGGGGCACCAGACGGTGTTCGCCCAGATCGTTGCCGACGAGCTTGGCGTGCCGATCGACGACGTCTTCGTCACGACCGGCGACACGCGCCGGTTCGCTTACGCCGTGGGCACGTTCGCCTCGCGTGCGGCTGTGATGAGCGGCAATGCGATCGCGCTGGCAGCGCGCAACGTCCGCGAGAAGGCTCTGCGGATAGCCGGTGAGGCCCTCGAGGTGGACCCGCGTGACCTGGAGATCGTCGAGGGTGTCGTGCGGGTCAAGGGTGATCCGGGATCCTCGATGGCGCTGGCGACTGTTGCCGTCCTGTCCAACCCGCTGCGGTATGCTTTCGACGAATCCGCAAAGGCGGCAACGCAGTTCGTGGGAAGTGGCAACGCGGATCTCTCCAGGCCACCGGTCGCCGAGGGCGAGGAGCCGGGGCTCGAGGGCAAGGACTACTACTCCCCGCCCCGGGCGACCTTCGCCAACGGGATGCACGCAGCGATCGTCGAGACCGATCCCGAGACCGCCGAGATCACCATCCTGCGCTACTGCGTGGTGCACGACTGTGGTCGGATGATCAACCCGATGATCGTCGAGGGACAGGTGCACGGTGGTGTGGCCCAGGGTGTGGGCGGCGCCCTTTACGAGCGGATGGTCTACGACGACGCAGGCCAGCTGCTCAACGCCTCGTTCATGGATTTCCTGATGCCCTACGCGTCCGAGGTGCCGCACATCGAGACCGACCATCTTGAGACACCGAGCCCGTTGAACCCGTTGGGGATCAAGGGTGCTGGCGAGGCCGGGGCGATCCCCGTGTCAGCCGTCATCGCCAGCGCCATCGAGGACGCCGAGGGCTTCCCCATCACCTCGATGCCGATCTCGCCGGACGATCTGTGGCACCTTCGCCGACAGCACGCCGAAGGGCTCATCCCCGACCTGCGCCGCGGCTCCCGGTCAGCGGCGACGCGCACGACCACAACCACGACCACAACCACGACCACTCCGGTCGCCTGAGAGCAAGGAAGCTGATGAAGATCTCCGGCATCGCCGCACTCAATGCACCCGTCGAGCAGGTCTGGGCCGCGTTCAACGACCCGGCCGTCCTCGCGCGCACCCTCCCGGGGTGCCAGGAGCTGCGCGAGGTGGGCCCCGACGCATACCGGATGACCATCACCGCCGGTGTCGCCTCGATCAAGGGCACCTACGAGGGAGAGGTCGCGCTGGTCGAGCAGAATCCGCCGGGCTCGTTCGTTCTCAGGGCCTCCGGCGCCGGGGCGCCCGGGACGGTGGGCGCCGACGTCAGATTCAGCCTTGAAGAGTCGCCGACGGGTGGCACGGACCTGGGCTACGACGCCGATGCCGTCGTGGGTGGCGTGATCGGCGGCGTCGGCCAGCGGATGATCACCGGTGTTGCCAAGAAGATGGCTGGTCAGTTCTTCGCGGCGGTCGACGCCGATATCGCCGGGGTCCGCGTTCCGGTCGCTGTCGAGCGTGCGGCCGTAGCAGGGGCGGGTGCCGGCTCGCCGGCTGGCCAGATCACGTATGCCGGTGCGGCCGCGGGTGGTCGCCGGCCCTTCCAGGGCAGGGACTTCCTCTACGGCACCTTGACCGGCGCCGCGATCGCCCTCGCTGGTGTCGTCGCCGGCATCGTGGCGGGGAGGCGTTGACATGCAGGCCTTCACGGCTGCTGCCGTCCAGATCGCCCCCGTCGCGGGACCACTGAGTCCTGACGTGGTCAAGGCCAACATCGAGAAGTGCGTGGACTGGCTGACCCGCTGCGTCGAGGCGACCGGCGCCGAGCTGGTCGTCCTGCCTGAGTCGGCGACCACCGGTTTCACCCCGGACTGTTCGCCCGAAGAGCTGTGGGACCTGGTCTCCGAGCTGCCGGGACCGGTCGTCGCTCCGATCCAGGCTGCCGCAGCTGCGCTCGGCGTTCACGTGTGCGTCGGCACCTACGAGCGCGGCCCCGAGCGTGGGGTCGTCTACAACTCCAGCGTCCTCATCGGCCCCGACGGGTCAGTGCTCGGCGTGTACCGCAAGACTCATCCGTTCAGCGGCGAGATCCGGGCCCGGGGCGGCTGGGTCACCCCCGCCGACGAGGTCTGCGTCGTGGACACCGATCTGGGCAGGATAGGCATGATGATCTGCTTTGACGGTGACTATCCCGAGGTGGCTCGTATCCAGGCTGTTCAGGGGGCCGAGGTCATCTGCCGCCCCTCTGCCCTCCTGCGAAGCGCGGACATCTGGGAGCTGACCTCCAGGGCCCGCGCCTACGACAATCATGTCTACGTCATCGGCGCCAACGCGACCGGCGTCGACCCCGCCGGCGTGCTGTACTTCGGCAACTCCCACATCGTCACGCCGATCGGGCACATCGCCGCCAAGGCCGCATCGCAGGAGAGCTGGGTCAGTGCCCGGCTCGACCCCGACGAGGCACTCGCCTCGTTAACGCCCGGCTCCAGCGTCGGCCAGGGCTTCGACCACCTGGCCGATCGCAATCTCGACCTGATCAGGCGGTATCGCGGGGACCTTGAGCGCCCGGCCGCTTCGTCGTTCCCCCACCTGGACATCGGATGACCCCAATGACGGAGCCCCCACGTCGCATCCGGATCGGCATCGACACCGGCGGGACGTTCACGGACGTGGTGGCATTCGACCAGGACTCCGGAGAGCTGGTCACCACCAAGACGCCCTCCACCCCGGCCAACCCCGCGGACGGCTTCATCAACGCCATGCACAAGGTCCTCGACCTGCTCGCGGCCAAGGGTTCCGACGTCACAGCCGTCTGCCATGGCACGACGGTGGCAACCAACCAGCTGCTCGAGGGCAAGGTGGAGGAGCTCGGCTTCATCACTACCGAGGGCTACGAGTTCATCCTCGAGATCGCCCGCCAGGCGGTCCCCGACGGCTACGGCAACTCGTACTTCTGGGTCAAGCCGCCGCGCATCGTGCCTCCCGACCGGGTCAAGACCGTGGGTGGTCGCTTCGACTTCGAGGGCAAGGTGGTCCGGCCCTTCGACGAGGAGGGGGCCACCCGCACCGCCAGGTGGTTCCGCGACGCGGGGGTCATGACGATCGGAGTGTGCTTCCTGCACTCCTACGCGAACCCCGAGCACGAGCTGCGGATGCGCGAGATCCTTCGGCGCGAGCACCCCGACGCTGTCGTCTCCATCTCCAGCGACGTGCTGCGCGAGTATCGCGAGTACGAGCGTTCGATGACCACCCTGGTTGACGCTGCTGTCAAGCCGATCGTGTCGCGCTACGTGGCGAACATCGCCGCGCGCCTCGCAGAGTTCACCCGGTCTGCACCGGCGGGGCAGAACCGGGAGCCCACCTCCATCCCGTTCTACATCATGAAGTCCAACGGCGGCGTGCTGTCCGCCGCCGAAGTGGTCCACCAGCCCCTCACCACAGTGCTGTCCGGTCCAGCCGCCGGCGCCCTGGGAGCTGCCCTCATATGCGGGCGGGCCGGCTTCGACAAGGTCCTCACCTGTGACGGCGGTGGCACCTCGACCGACGTGAGCGTCGTCCTCGGCGGCGAGCCGACCCTGACGACCGAGGGGATGGTCGGGGCCTACCCGTCCAAGATTCCGATGATCGACGTGGTGACGGTGGGCGCCGGGGGCGGGTCCATCGCGTGGATCTCCCCCGAGGGCACCCTCAAGGTCGGACCCAGGTCGGCTGGGGCTGCTCCCGGTCCGATCTGCTACCGCAAAGGCGGCATGGAACCAACGATCACCGACGCCCATCTCATGCTCGGCCGTATTCCGCCCCACCTGCTGGGTGGGGAGATCCCCCTGGATGCGGCGGCCGCCCGCGCCGGCATCGAGGAGCTCTCCGGCAGGCTCGGCCTCAGTGCCGACGAGTGCGCGGCCGGGATCCTGGAGATCTCGGCGTGGAACCAGGCCAACGCCCTTCGCCAGATCTCGGTCAAGCGTGGCCTTGACGTCCGCGACTTCACCCTTGCCACGTTCGGTGGCTCCGGTTCCCTGCTGGCCTGCCGGCTGGTCGACATCCTGGACCTGGCCGGAGTGGTCGTGCCGCTGAACCCGGGCAACGTCTCGGCTTTCGGCCTGCTGACCGTCGATGTCAAGAACGACTACGTGCAGACCTCCGTGTGCAAGCACGACCAGCTCGAGTACACCTCGGTGGAGAAGACCTTCAGCGAGCTGACCGCTCGCGCGGGTGCGGCACTGGATGCCGAGGGCTTCGCCCGCGTAGATCACCGCTACGTAAGGACAGCCGATCTGCGCTACTTCGGCCAGGCTTTCGAGGTGCGGGTGGGTGTCCCCGAGGGCGTGGTCGACGCCGATTTCGCCGACGCGGTCGCCACCTCGTTCCACGACGCGCACCGGGCGCTCTACGGCTACGACTTCCGCGACGATGCGCGCCAACAGGTCGAGTGGGTCAACCTGCGCGTCACAGGGATCGGCCCGATTACCCGGCCCGAGCTGACAGAGATCAGCACCGCCCAGGACAGCGCGGAGCGAGCGCGCACGGGCACCCGTGGCGTGTGCTTCGAACCCGCCGACGGACGACTGGATGCGGGCATCTACTGGCGGCCGGACCTGCGCGCGGGTGACGAGCTCAGGGGCCCTGTGATCGTCGAGGAGTTCGGCTCGACCGTTCCTGTACACCCCGGCTTCAACGTCCGCGTCGACGCGTTCGGCAACCTCGTGATGACCAGGGAGGGCGCGAAGTGAGCACTGAGAACGCTGTCACCGCAACTTATCTCGTCGACCCGATCACCGTGGAGATCATCCAGGGCACCCTCGCGAGCGTCGAGATGGAGGTCGAGACCGCCATCGCGCGGACCTCCCGCTCGCCGATGATCCGCGACGCGCACGACTTCCGTGCTGGCATCCACGACCGCCGTCTGCGCAAGCTGACAGGCCGGTCATACAGCGCCCTGGTCCACCCCATCGCGCGTGACTATCCGCTGGACACCATGCACGAGGGCGACGTCTACTTCCACAACGACGTGTATGAGTCGGAAGGCGGGATCGGCCACCTCCCGGACCTGTGCGTGACCGTCCCTGTGTTCCACGAGGGTGTGGTCGTGGCCTTCGTCCAGGCGTTCGGCCACCACGACGACATAGGTGGCGCCTGCCCTGGCTCGATGCCCTCGAGTGCCACGAGCGTTTTTGAGGAGGGGCTGATGGTGCCCCCGATCCGGTTGTGGGACAGGGGAGTTCCCAACGAGGCCGCGCTCAAGATCATGACCCGCAACTCCCGTATGCCGGAGTCGCTGGCCGCCGATCTCGACGCCGAGTGCTCCGCGTGCCTGATGGGCGCGGCACGCCTGTCTGACGTGTTCAGACGCTACGGCTGCGACACGGTGGAGGCAGCGTTCGACGCCATCCTGGACGGGACCACCGAGACCTACCGTCGCGAGATCTTGTCCAAGATCCCGGACGGCGAGTACGTCTGGGAGGACTACGCGGAGCACGACGGCGTCGACGAGCCCAGGCTTCACACCCAACGAATCACGTTGACCAAGACCAGTACTGGTGGTCCGGGAGGTGGCCCCAAGCTGATCGTCGACTTCACCGGCACCGGCCCCCAGGCCAAGGGGCCGATCAACCACTGCGGCGACTATGCCGACGGCAACTTCCTGAAGAAGTGGCTCGCCCCGATCCTGCGAAACCTCGCTGACACCCCCGAACGGATGGCTGAGCTCGACGTCAACGAGGGCGTCGTGCCACTGATCGAGATGAGGTTCCCCGACAAGGGCACCTTGCTCACCCCGATCTTCCCGGCTCCCACCAACGCCAGGACGTTCGTGATCCTGCGTCTGCTCGGAGTGTTGGCCGGCGTCATCGCCAAGGCGGTTGACGGCAGGATGCCCGCGGACCAGGAGACGATCCGCTATACCGGCGTCTACGGCCTCGACCGGGACGGCAACGACTACCTCATGCGTGAGGTCCTCGGCGGCGGCTCGGGCGGCCGCTACTACGCCGATGGTGAGGACACGATCCACGTCGTCCCCGACTCCCGGAACCTGCCCACCGAGTTCACCGAGAGCCGGTTCCCCTTCCTCGTTGAGCGTCTCGGCCTGTTCGTAGACTCCGGCGGTCCCGGTCGCTACCGCGGCGGTCTCGGCTACGAGAAACACCTGCGGATGCTCAAGGACGCCAGCTTCATGTCCATCGCGGACCGCTCGATCCTGGCCTGCTGGGGAGTCAAGGGCGGCAAGGCCGGGCGCTCCTTCCAGGTCACCATTGACGTCGGCGGACCGAACGAGCGTGAGGTCGACGCCCTCGCCGACAAGGAGCCGGTACTCGCCGGTGAGGTCATCCGGATCCGCACCACCGGAGGAGGTGGTTGGGGCGACCCCCTTGAGCGGCCGTATGACGAGGTCGAGCGAGACCTGAGCTGGGGCAAGGTCTCCTTCGAGGGAGCCAGGACCGGTTATGGCGTCATGGCAAGCGGCAGCAAGGAGTCCGTCGTGATCGACGTGGCGGCCTCGGACCAGCTGCGCGGGTCGATGCGCTCACAGCGGTCCGAACGCGAGCCGTTCTTCGACCGCGGCCCGGGCTACGCCATTCTGTCCGGAGGCGCCGCCTCGGCCGAAGTCGACTGGCTTTGACTGGCCTTACTCACTTGACTGAACGAGCAAACAGAAGTGGAGGTATGACGTGAGGGTCCTTCTCGCGCTTGGCGGCAATGCCATGAGCGCGCCCGATGGCAGCGCGACCCCGGAGGCGCAGCAAGCTGCGATAGCCGAGGCGATGGAGTCCGTGGCCGGGCTGATCGCGGCCGGCCACGAGGTGGTCATCACCCACGGAAATGGTCCTCAGGTCGGAAACCTCCTGGTCAAGAACGAGCTGGCTGCTGCGGTTGTCCCGCCGGTGCCCCTGGACTGGTGCGGTGCCCAGACGCAGGCCACCATCGGCTTCACGATCATCAATGCCCTTGAGCAGAGCCTCACCCGGCGCGGTTGTCCCGCCATGGTCGCGGCGATCGTCACGCGCACCCGGGTGGACGAGAACGACCCGGGTTTCGCCCATCCGACCAAGCCGATCGGCCGCTTCAGGCCCTATGACAAGGCCAAGAGGCTGATCGAGCACGGACAGGTCTGGCAGGACCGCGGCGAGAAGGGCTGGCGTCGCTTGGTCGCCTCACCGAAACCCTTGGAGGTGCTGGAGACCAGGGCTGTCCTGACCCTCATCGCCGCCGGATACGTGGTGGTCGCTGCCGGCGGCGGCGGCATACCCGTCGTGCGTGACCCGGACGGAACGGTTCACGGAGTCGAGGCGGTCATCGACAAGGACCTGACCGCGGCCCTGCTCGCCCACTCGGTCGAGGCTGACGTGCTCGTGATCGCCACCGATGTGGACAACGCGGTCACCGGCTACGGAACGGAGTCGGCCGAGGCGATCCACACGGTGACCCTTGAGGAGATGGGCGAGCTCGCCGCTGCCGGCCACTTCGCCAGCGGCTCGATGGGTCCCAAGGTTGCGGCGGCCATGCAGTTCGTCGAACAAGGGGGTCAACGCTCCGTGATCACCTCGCTCGATCACATCGAGGCATCGATCACCGGCAACTTCGGGACCGTCATCCAGGGTCCTCCCGATTCATCGCAGCAGCCAGCTCAGAGCCACTTCGTGCAGAACAACGAAAGGTGACACCGATGCCAGAGCCCATTGAGGTCCGCAAGGTTCCCATTCACAGCGTCTCCGATGCCTCCGAGCTGACGAGGCTCATCGACGACGGCATCCTGGAGGCGGGCCGGGTGATCGCGATCATTGGCAAGACCGAGGGCAACGGCGGAGTCAACGACTACACCCGGATCCTTGCCGACCGGGCGTTCCGCGAGGCGCTCATCGCCAAAGGTGCCCCTGCCGACCAGGTCAGGGCGATCCCGATCGTGTGGTCCGGTGGCACGGACGGCGTGATCAGCCCGCATGCGACGATCTTCGCCACCATCGACCCGGCCAAGGCCGAGCAGAGCGACGAGCCCCGGCTGACCGTCGGCTTCGCGATGAGCGAGCCGATCCTGCCGGAGGAGATCGGCTACGTAGCCATGGTCACCAAGGTCGCCGACGCGGTCAAGGTCGCCATGGAGCGGGCCGGCATCACCGACCCGGCCGACGTGCACTACGTCCAGACCAAGACCCCGTTGCTGACCATCCACACCATCCGGGACGCCAAGTCGCGCGGCAAGAAGGTGTGGACCGAGCACACCCACGAGTCCATGGACCTGTCCAACGGGACCACGGGTCTGGGGATCGCCGTCGCCCTCGGCGAGATCGAGATGCCCACCGACGCGGACATCATGAACAACCGCGACCTCTACTCCGCGGTGGCCTCGTGCTCCTCCGGCGTCGAGCTCGACCAGGCCCAGGTTGTCGTGGTGGGCAATGCTCGTGGCATTGGTGGCCGCTATCGCATCGGTCACGACGTGATGACCGACGCCCTTGACGCCGACGGCATCTGGTCCGCCATCAAGGATGCCGGGCTGGACCTGCCAGGTCGCCCTCGAAGCAGCGACCTGGAGGGCCGGCTGGTCAACGTCTTCATCAAGTGCGAGGTCAGCAGGGACGGCATCGTGCATGGACGCCGCAACGCGATGCTCGACGACTCGGACGTCCACTGGCACCGCCAGATCAAGTCGGCGGTCGGGGGAGTGGCGGCCTCGGTCACCGGTGACCCGGCGGTCTTCGTCTCGGTCTCGGCTGCCCACCAAGGCCCTGACGGCGGTGGCCCGGTGGCGGCCATCGTCGACCTCGGCTCTGGTGAGCCGACCGGGTACCGCTACTCCGACTGACCGACGCCCAACCAATGAGCAGGCATGAGTCACGTGGTCAGGGCCGAGGAGATGACCGTCATCGAGGGGGATGTGGTCAACGAGGGCGACTGGATCGACGTGATCGACCTGCCCTGATGCTGTATGCCGTTCCCCAGGAATGCGTTGACGGCGCCGGATGTTCTTGAGATAGTTGAAAGTAGAACTACTTAGGAGTAAGACGTGCCTGCTATCACCGTCCCCGACCTGACCGTCCTCCCCCGCGTGCCGGAGCCGCCGCCGACCGCCATACAGCGTCGGGTGGTTTCGATCACCAGCGCGCCGTCGGCCTTCGAGGGCCTGGGGTTCCCCGTCAAGAG
>DATCQG010000023.1:0-4628 GCA_036569625.1 Dermatophilaceae bacterium
CCGTGCTTCCTGGCGCACGATCAGGTCCGCATAGCGCTGGCGCACCCGTGACTCCTCGGACAGGTGGGAGTGCATGGTCGGAAGCGGGCGCAGAGCCTTGCTCGCCATCGCCCATTCGTCGGCCAGCACCGAGAGCTCGCCGCGTCTGCTCGAGATCACCCGTCCGTGCACGAAGACGAAGTCGCCCAGGTCCACGTCGGCCTTCCAGCTGGCCAGGGGCGCCGCACCAACCTCGGCAAGGCTGAGCATCACCTGGAGGCGCGTGCCGTCGCCCTCCTGCAAGGTGGCGAAGGCCAGCTTGCCGGAGTTGCGGATGAAGACCACGCGGCCGGCAACGCCGACGACGTCCTGGGTCTCCTCGCCGATGCCCAGGTGCCCGTATGCCGTGCGCACCTCGGTGAGCGTGTGTGTACGGGGCACGCCCACGGGATACGGCTCACGACCCTCGCGCAGGAGGCGAGCCCGCTTGTCCCGGCGGACGCGCATCTGCTCGGGCAGGTCGCTCTCGGGTACGGGGGTCTCGGTCACCCGGCAAGACTACCCAGCGGACGTGTTCTCCCAGACCGGTAGTTTCGAAGCATGAGCGAGGTCGAGAGCGGAGAGGTGTTCGGCGCACGTCGCACGTCGTTCGGGGCCTTCGCCACGACATACGATGCGGTGCGCCCCGAATGGCCCAGGGCGACAGTCACCTGGATGCTCGGATCACCAACAGCTGAAACGGTATGCCACGTGGTCGACGTGGGTGCCGGGACTGGCAAGGGGACACGTGCGATCGCTGCCCTCGGGCACGAAGTCATCGCCGTCGAGCCTTCGGACGGTATGCGCGACGCACTCACAGCCTCCCTGCGGGCTCTGCCTGCGGAGGTCGCCGGGCGGATCACCATCGTGGCTGGCGGCGCCGAGGACATTCCCGTCGAGAATGACTCTGTCGACGCGGCCACGGTTTTCCAGGCATGGCACTGGTTCGACGCCGACGCAGCCACTGCCGAGTGCGCGCGCGTGCTCCGGCCCGGCGGCTGGCTGTCGATGGCATGGCACCAACGGTCCGAGGACGTCGGGTGGTCACGCGAGCTGTCCGACATCGTCGACCGCCACGAGAATGTGCCAGACGACGACGAAGCTCCGCCGGCGGGACCTGACTTCGAACCCTTCGAGACCGAGGTCTTCACCTACGGCATGCGACAGAGCGTCGAGGACCTCGTGCTGCACGCATCGACGTGGTCGTACGTGGCGATTCACCCCAAGCGCGACCGGATCCTCGACGAGGTCCGTGCATTGGGTCGACGAGTGGCAGACGCTCACGGGATGGTCGAGATCCCGATGACGACGCGCTGCTACCGGCTCCGTCGACGCTGAGCTTTCAGAAGAGGAGCGTTCAGAAGAGCGCCGCGCCGGTCACCGCCAGCTCTAGGTCGAGCAGCTGCCGCTTACGGTCGAGGCCACCGCCGTAGCCGGTGAGACTGCCGTTCGAGCCAACGACACGGTGACACGGGATGATGATCCCGATGGGGTTCTTCCCGTTCGCCAATCCGACCGCACGAGCGGCACCGGGCGATCCAATGCGTTCGGCCAAGTCACCATAGGACTCGGTCGCGCCGTAGGGAATCTGCTGCAAGGCGGCCCAGACGCGTTGCTGGAACTCGGATCCAAGCGGGGCAAGGGGAAGGTCGAAGGTTGTGAGCTCTCCAGCGAAGTAAGAGTCAAGCTGGTCGGCCGCGGCTCTGAAGGGCTGGGCGTCACGACCACCCTGGTCTGCCTCACCGAGCTCGTCGTCGGCGGGGCGGTGCCTCTGCAGATCCATGTAGAGACAACGGATCTGGCCATCCTCGGCCACGATGGTAAGGGGACCGAGCCTGCTGTCGATCACAGTGTGGGTGCGCATCACGCTGCCTCCTCGTCGGGCATGTGGTTGATCGGGTGATCACTGGTTGCCCAGAGATACTGCACGGCATAGGAACGCCACGGGCGCCACAGATGTGAGTGGTCGGTGAGCGCCTTAGGTGTCGCCGGTATCCCGAGGTGACCGGCGGCGAGCTTAACGCCCAGGTCGCCGGCAAGGAAGGCATCCGGATCGCCCAGGGAACGCATCGCGATGCTCTCGACCGTCCACGGCCCGAAGCCGTGCAGCGCACTCAGCCGGACTCTGGCCTCGCGCCAGTCGGCACCGATGTCCAGGTCGAGCCGCCCTTGCGCCAGGGCGTCAACCAGCCCCATGAGGGTGCGCCGCCGCGACTGCGGCATAGCCAGATCGGATGGATCCATCGCGGCAAGGACCTGCGGGGTGGGGAACAGGCGCGTCAAGCCACCGTGCGGGTCGGCAACGAGATCGCCGTAGGCGTGGACAAGTCGCCCCCCGTGAGTACGGGCCGCAGCCGTCGAAACCTGTTGTCCCAGAATGGCCCTGACCGCGAACTCGGCTGGGTCCACCGTCCTCGGAACGCGCCGACCGGGGTTGCTCGCTACAAGGGTGGCCATCAGCGGGTCCTGAGACAGGACGGCGTCAACCGCAACGGGGTCGGCGTCGAGGTCGAGCATCCATCGGCATCGGCTGATGGCGCTCGCCAGGTCACGCTGGTCCGTGAGCGAGATCTGACAGGCGACGTGGTCGTCCATCGGCCTGAGCGCAACCACGGCGTGTCCGTGTGGGAGACGAATCGTCCTGCGGTAGGCGCCAGCAAGCCATTCCTCGACTCCGGGAATGGCGGTCGCTGCCAGGTGGCCGAAGAGGTTGTCCGGGCAGAACGGCTTCCGGAAGGGCAACCGCAGGAACAAGGTGCCGGGGGTCGCCGAGGAGAACCTCGGCATACCACTCTTCGCGCGTTGACCTCCCCTGCTGGCGGCGTGAGCGCGAAGCTCTGTCGGCGACAAGGCGAAGACCTCTTGGATCGTGTCATTGAACGTGCGGATGCTGGCGAATCCGGCCGCGAAGGCGACCTCACTCACGGGCAGGGAACTCGTCTCAATGAGAACCCTTGCCGTTTGGGCTCTTTGGGCTCGAGCCAGGGCAAGCGGACCGGCCCCGACCTCTGCGGTGAGCTGACGTTGGATCTGGCGAACGCTGTAGCCCAGTCGGCTGGCCAATCCGGTCACTCCCTCACGATCAACGACACCATCCGCGATGAGGCGCATGGCTCGAGCGATCAGGTCTGAGCGCACGTTCCACTCCGGCGACCCAGGACTCGCATCAGGCCGGCAGCGTTTGCAGGCCCGGAAACCCGCCTGCTGGGCCGCGGCCGCGCTGGGGTAGAAGCGAAGGTTCTTCAGGTGTGGCCGCGCCGGGCAGCTCGGGCGACAGTAGATGCGCGTAGTCACCACGGCGCAGAAGAACCACCCGTCGAAGCGTGCATCTCTGGACCGTATGGCGCGCTCGCAGGCCTCGACGTCGTCATACATGTCCACCAGCATGCCTCTTGGCGACGGTTTGCACTAGCGGAAATGCGCCATCAACAATGACCCTGCCGTGGGTCGCGATCCGATGGGAGCCAGGCTCAGAGTTCGCGTCGACATACACCGTACGTGTGACACGTCAATGCGCGAATGTGACTGTGCTGCAATAACTTTCGTTGTGGATAAGCCTTCCGCTCGTCAGCCGGATCAGGTACACTAGAACACATGTCCACTAAGTTCTCGCAGGCCCTCGCGTTGATGCGTGAGGCCTTCGCGGACGCCCAAACCGGCGCGGAGTTCCTGCCCTGCGTGGACCTGGCCGCCGAAGTGGATGGGGCGCAGCAGGTGATCAACGCCGCCTCGGCGGTGCAAACACTGCGGGTTGCCCAGTACGCCAGCCGCGAGCAGGAACAAGACCCTTGCGGGGCCTGGGTCGAGGTCGACCACGGCCTCGGACACGTGGGCGAGTTCGCGCCCGACTGTTTCGGGCCGATGCTGGCGATGGGGTTCGTCGCCGCCGGACGCAAGGTGAACGCCGCTGCCACCCTGGCCGCCAAGCTCCCGAGCACCCTGGCCGCGATGAGCAGCGGAGACCTGGACCCCTGGCGGGCCACCATCATCGCCACCCAGCTGGCCGAGGCCAGCAGGGAGTCCTGCGCGGCCGTGGAGGCGCTGATCTTTCCCGCGGTCCTGGGCGAGGCACCCGGGGCGGTCACCAGACGGGTCCGGCGGGTGCTGGGACGGGTTGACGCGGACGCGGTGCGGGCCAAAGCCGCCAAGGAACGCCTCGACCGGTTTGTCCACGCCTACCCCTCCCACGTGCCCGGGCTCACCACCTGGGTGGCCTCACTGCCGGCGGCGGAGTCCGCGGCCTGCTGGGCGGCGATCGCCGAGCTGGCCCACCAGATGCGCGGCGACGACCCGACCCGCACCCTGGAGCAGTGCCGGGCCGACGCCCTGGTCGACCTGATGCTAGGCAACGCCACCGTGACCACCACCGTCACCTTGATGATCCCAGTCCAGACCGCGACCGTGGACGAACCCGACGGCAGCCTTGAACGAGACCTGATCGTCCGCGCAGCCACCACCACCGACCACAACCCAACCGGATCGGCCTTCCGGACCCTCAACCCCCTGGCCAACACCGACGACTTCGGCCAACCCACACCCGACCCGAACCCGCTGATCGAGCCCACCTGGACCCAGATCGCCGCCATGGGCTACGAGATCCCCGGCATCGG
>DATCQG010000024.1:0-3870 GCA_036569625.1 Dermatophilaceae bacterium
CCCACGATGAGCACAACATCCCCGGACGGCGGCAGCCCGAGCCCGGCCAGGGGCGATGCCGCCTCCTCGTGAAGGACCAGCGCAAGGGCGGCCCCTTCGATCCGATGTATGACGGCCGCGTGGTTCGCGGGCGGGCTCACCAGAGGGACGCGCGCACGCCGCGACTGCTTGGCCGCCGCCAGGACTACCGACTCCCATTTGCGCAGGGACCTGGCGGCTCGCTCCCCGCGCCAGATCACGATGCTTCGCATGGCTTGCCACGGGATGACCTCGTCGACGCCGAGCTCGGTCGCGGCTTCGATGGCTTGCACATCCCGATCGCCCTTGGTCAGTGCCTGGATGAGGACGAAGCGCGGATCCGGTTGCGGTTCCTGGGTTATCGCATTCAGGCGCAGGTGCAGCTCCCCCACACGGACGCCTTCGACGACGGCGTCCGCGCGTCGACCGAGGCCGTCAGCGACCAGAACCCTCTCGCCGACGCCGATCCGCTTCACCGTTGCGCCATGACGCCCTTCGGGACCATCCAGCACGATCACCGACCCTTGCGCGGCCCCGAACAGCTGATCCGCGGCCACGAAGAACAGCGGGGCCGTCACGACGGCCTATTTGCCCAGGAACGCATCGCGCAGCTTGCCGAACAGTCCGTTCGCCGCCGGGGTGAGCCGACCTTCCGGACGTTCCTCGCCGCGCAGGACCGCGAGCTGGCGAAGGACGTCCTCCTGCTCCGGAGTGAGCCTGGTCGGCGTCTGGATGCTCGCGTGGACCAGAATGTCCCCGCGCCCCGTGCCCCGCAGGTGCGTGACGCCCTTGCTCTTGAGGGTGATGATGTCGCCGGGCTGGATGCCGGGCTTGATCTCGAGATCGGTGATGCCGTCGAAGGTGTCGAGCTTGATGGTTGTGCCGAGGGCAGCCGCCGTCATCGGGAGCTCCACCGAGCAGTGCAGGTCGTCGCCGCGGCGCTGGAAGGTCTCGTGCGGCGTAACGACGACCTCGACATACAGGTCACCCGCTGGCCCTGCACCTGTTCCGACCTCGCCCTCGCCCGAGAGCTGGATCCGGGTGCCCGTGTCGACACCGGCCGGGACGCGGAGCTTGAGGGTACGGCGCGTCCGGACGCGCCCCTCACCGGAGCACTCGAAGCAGGGGTTGGCGATAACGACGCCATAGCCCTGGCAGGCATTGCACGGGCGCGAGGTCATGACCTGCCCGAGGAAGGATCGCTGCACCTGCTGGATCTCACCCCTGCCGCCACAGACGTCACAGGTCCGGGTCCCGGTGCCCGGCTGCGACCCGTCCCCGTGACAGGTCCCGCAGGCGACTGCGGTGTCCATCGCCAGCTCTCGCTCGGCGCCGAAGACGGCCTGGGAGAGGTCGATGTCGATTCGGATCAGGGCGTCCTGGCCCCGGCGCTGACGTGAGCGGGGTCCGCGTCCTGCGCTGCCGCCGGCCTGGCTGAAGAAGGCCTCCATGATGTCGCTGAACGAGAAGCCCTGCCCGAAGCCGCCGCTCGCGCCGCCGTACGGGTCCGAGCCCGCGTCATACGCCCGGCGCTTCTCGGTATCGGACAGCACGTCGTACGCCTGGGAGACCTTCTTGAACTGCTCCTCGCCATCAGCGTCGACGTTGACGTCGGGGTGCAGCTTGCGAGCCAGACGGCGATAGGCCCGCTTGATCTCCTCGGCGCTGGCGCCGCGGTCGACACCGAGATCCTTGTAGTAGTCGTTCAAGATTGTCCTTCACAGCGTTGGTTGGGAAGCTTGCGCGAAGTTCTCGAGGCGATCCGCGTCATGGGGCCAGAATCTGGGAGACGTAACGGGCGACCGCGCGCACCGAGGCCATGGTCGTGGGGTAGTCCATGCGGGTCGGGCCGAGCACCCCTAGACCGGCCACCACATTGTGGCCGCCTCCGTAGCCGGTGCTGACGACGGAGGTGGCGCTCAGCCCGGCGTGCGCGTTCTCGTGACCGATACGGACCGCCACCGTGTCACCCTCGTTGCTCATCGTGACCAGGAGCTTGAGCAGCACGACGTGCTCCTCGAGAGCCTCGAGCACCGGTCCGATGGTGAGGGGGAAGTCGGCGCCGAAGCGCATGAGGTTGGATGTCCCGGCCAGGACGACGCGCTCCTCGCTCTCCTCGACCAGTGCGTCGTCCAGCGAGCGCACGACCGCCCGGACCAGCTCGCGATCGGCCGGCGCGAAGTTGTCGGGCAGGGACTGGAGTCGTGAGGCCGCCTCGCTGAGCTGGTGTCCGCTGGCCTCGGAGTTGAGCCAGGACCGCAGGTCGGAGATGAACTGCTCGCCGTCCACTGTCAGCAGATCACGCGAGGACTCGATGACCCGTTGTT
The DNA here is from genome assembly GCA_036569625.1 of Dermatophilaceae bacterium. Taxonomy (GTDB): domain Bacteria; phylum Actinomycetota; class Actinomycetes; order Actinomycetales; family Dermatophilaceae; genus UBA4719. The sequence goes on from DATCQG010000024.1 coordinate 2,346, forward strand.
CGACCCGGCCCGTGTTGACGATGAGCACGACCATCAGGCGACTGGCGCCGATCGGCACCAGCTCGACGTGACGCACCGAGGAACGGGTCAGCGATGGATACTGCATGACCGCGACCTGATGGGTCAGGGAGGCCAGCAGCCGGACGGTGCGGTCCACGACGTCATCGAGATCCACCGCACCCACGAGGAACGCGGAGATGGCGGCGCGCTCCGGACCACTCATGGGCTTCAGCTCGCTGAGCCGGTCGACGAACAGGCGGTAGCCGGCATCGGTCGGAATCCGCCCTGCACTCGTGTGGGGCGCCGCGATCAGTCCCTCGTCCTCCAGGGCCGCCATGTCGTTGCGTACCGTGGCGGCCGACACGCCGAGCTGGTGGCGCTCGAGAAGCGCCTTGGAGCCGACCGGCTCGGAGGTCTGCACGTAGTCCTGGACGATGGCGCGCAACACGGCCATCCTTCGTTCACCGACCATCCGCCCCACCTCCTCGTCATCAGCTCATGTCACCGGCTCGGGTCATCGGCTCGGGTCAACCCAAGTCACCCGGTAGCGCCCACGGCGCGTTGGCACTCCGGTATGTCGAGTGCCAAGTCTACGATGCCACGGTGAACGATCGTTACGGCGCCGACGTCCTTTCCGGGGACTGGCGCGTCCCCAGGGGCGGACGCGCCCGTGAGGTCGAGGCCGAGAACGGCCTGGTGGTCGAGGATGTCGAGACCGGCTGGTGCGGCGCCGTCGTCAGGGTCGAGAAGGCCGGGGGCATGCAGGTTGTCCACCTCGAGGACCGTCATGGACGCAGCAAGGGGTTCCCGCTGGGGCCCGGCTTTCTCCTCGAAGGGGCGCCCGTCATCCTGACGTTGCCGACCGCGGCAGTTCGTGCGGCCGCCGAGGAGGCCAGGGCGGTTGCATCGCGGACCGCCAGTGGTTCCAGGTCGGTCGAGGGCGTGAGGGCCCGGGTCGCGTCCGGATCGCGGATCTTCGTCGAGGGCAAGCACGATGCCGAGCTGGTCGAGAAGATCTGGGGCGACGACCTGAGGATCGAGGGCGTGGTCGTTGAGATGCTGGACGGCGTCGACGATCTGGCCGCGGTCATCCGTGACTTCCGGCCCGGCCCAGGTCGGCGTCTGGGAGTCCTGGTCGACCACCTCGTCCCCGGAACCAAGGAGACCAGGCTGGTCGAGGAGGCGCGTGCGTTCGCCGGCTACGCGCCATACGTCACGATCCTGGGTCACCCGTATGTCGATGTGTGGCAGTCCGTTCGACCGGAGCGCCTCGGTTTCGAAAGCTGGCCGGTCATCCCCCGCGGGCAGTCCTGGAAGCACGGAATCGTCGCCGCGCTCGGCTGGCCGCACGAGACCCAGACCGATATCGCTCACGCCTGGAAGCGGATCCTTGCCACCGTCCGCACGTATGCCGACCTCGAGCCGACCCTGCTGGCCAGTGTCGAGGAGCTGATCGACTTCGTGACGACACAGGAATGGTAGCCAAACAGCCTCAGGGCGAACGCATGGGAGCAGTAGGTTCGTT
>DATCQG010000025.1:0-3439 GCA_036569625.1 Dermatophilaceae bacterium
CGCTCACCGGTGTCGTAGTCGAGGGCGACAACAGTCACGGCGTCCCGGGCGACCCAGCCCTCCGGAACCACATGGGAGATCAAGGCGCCGATCGCCTCGAGGTTGCCCCGGCCGACGGGCAGGAACGCGGCCAGGACGGCAGTCGGAGGCAGCTGCCGCAGCTGAAGAGCGTTGCGGATCAACAGCTCTCGCGAGCCGAGCCCTGCGCGTGGGCGCATCGGCCGGTCGCCGCCGCTGGCCTTCTCGTAGTCGAAGAAGAACCCGGCCAACGGGCCTGACTCGAGCCGGACGCCGAGCTGATGCTTGACCAGGTCGCCGACGCTGACACCTGCGCCCAGCAGTGCGACCAGGACCGACCCGGCGGACGTGCCGACGCAGGCCTCGAAGTCGCGCACATCGACCCCGGTCTCTTCCTGCAGGGCCTCGAGCGCGCCCACCATCCAGGCAGCGCCCAGGACGCCGCCACCGCCGAGCACCAGTCCCCGCCGGCTTGGCTTGCTCATGTGCTCGCGCGCCGGATGGCGCGCCTGATCGCGCCGCTGATCTCGACCAGCTCGGCCAGCGAGTCGATCAGGCACTGCCCCAGAACGTCCAGGTCAGGCATGGCGCCGCGGTCCCCGTTCAGCCCGAAGTAGACGCCGCCGTCATAGGAGGTCAGGCCGATCGAGACCGCCTGCCCGCGAGCGAGCGGGATCACCGGGTAGGTGGAGATCATCAGGGCGTCGCGGACATAGAGGGGTTGCTGCGGACCAGGAACGTTGGTGATGACCAGGTTGAAGAACCGTCGGGACATCGCGCTGCCCAGGCGAGCACCCAAGGAGTGCAACGTCGGTGAGGCGAACCCGGCCAGGCCTGCCAGCGACTCGGCGCCAACGGCCTGGCCGCCCTCGACCTGCTGACGCATCGCAAAGGCGATCTGGTGCAGCCGCACTCGACGCGCTCGGCTCGCCCACGGGAAGGTCCACGAAGCAGGCCTTGACCCGGTTGGCGAGCCGGCTGCTGTCGTCCGTGTCATAGACGCTGATGGGGACCATGGCGCGAACCGTTGTCGCGCTGTGGACCGGTTCACCACGGGTGAGCAGCCAGGCGCGCAGAGCTCCGGAGATCGTTGCCAGGACGACGTCATTGATCGTCACGTCGTCTGCGTAGCTGCCCCGCGCAAGCCGTTTGCGCACCGTGCGAAAGTCCGCCAGATCGGTGCCGACCATGACGAAGCGCCGTGCCGCGCCGATCTCGGTGTTGAGCGGGCTGACCGGCGCCGGGCGGGCCGCCGTACGTACGACCGTCGAGACGACATCGCCGACCGCCGAGAACACCCGCCCGCCAATGGTCTTGACGTCCTCGACCCCGCCACGCACGTTGTCGGCGATCTGGCTCTGGCGGCGAACGGCGTCAAAGAGAGCCGACGTGATCAGCTCGACATCGCTGGGTCCCCGGGCCGCGCGCCAGGAGTCGGTGGTTGTCCCCTCATCGTGGGGCTCGCCGTTGATGATCACGTGAGCGATGTCGACGGCGTTGATGCCGTCCACGAGGGCCTGGTGGGACTTGCTCACGATCGCGAACCGGCCGTCGGCAAGGCCCTCGACCAGGTAGACCTCCCACAGCGGTCGCCTTCGGTCCAGCGGCCGGGACTGGATGCGTGCGACGAACTCCTCGAGCTGGGCGTCGCCGCCCGGGCTCGGCAACGCGGAACGGCGAACGTGATAGGTCACGTCGAACGCCTCGTCGTCCACCCAAACCGGGTTGGCGAGGCGTCCGGGGACCTCGCGGACCCGTTGCCGGAAGCGTGGGATGAAGGCAATCCTGGTGCCGATCAACGAAACGAGGCCGTCGTAGTCGAACCCCTCATCGGGTGGCTGGAAGACCATCACGGATCCGACATGCATGGGCGTCGTCGACTCCTCCATGTAGAGGAAGGAGGCGTCAAGGGAGGTCAGGCGGTCGGACACGACCTCATCGTGTCAGATGACCGGTTTGTGCCGCCGGTGGATCCAGCCGGCACCCGGGAACAGCGCCTCGAGCTCGCCTGCGGTCTCCTCGAAGGTCCGGTGCTCGATGCCGACCAGACCGGCCTGGGCTGCCGCCACAACGTTGTGCGCCATGTCGTCGATGAAGACGCATTCGGCTGCGGGCAGGCCGAGGCGGTGGAGGGTGAACTCGAAGATCTGGCGTTCGGGTTTGCGCATGCCGACCTCGCCGGAGATGACGACCACGTCGAACATGTCGAGCCAGTCGCTGCGGTCATAGTCGATCCCCCACGAGTTCGACAACAGCGCCGTCCGGACCCCTGCTGCATGCGCCCGGGTGACGAGCGAGGTCATGGAGTCCTCGTAGATCGCCAGGTCGGCGAACATGGTGGTGACCAGGCCCTGCGCCTCGACCGCGGAGCCTTCGCGGGCCAGGGCCGATGAAAGCAGGTGCTCGAAGTCCTCCAGAGCGATCTCCCCGCGCTCCAGCTGATGAACCGGAGACAGCTCGCCCGGCAGGGGCTCGACCCAACGGCCAAGGACGGCGCCGTAGTGATCGCGTTCGACACCAGTTGCCTTGAGCCAGCTGCCGATCGCCACGTGGATCGGCATGGTGAGGACGCCGCCCCAGTCCACGATCAGTCCCTGCATCATGCGCCCTTACGTCGACGGCCGGTGTGTCCCGCGGGCTCGCCACAGATCTCCCTGGCGAGCAGCACAAGAGTCTTGCGCAGCTCGGAGTCGGGCGCAGCCTCAGCCAGCGACTGCCCGGCCAGCAGCGCGCCATCCAGCGTCGCGGGGTCGTCGGGGATGAAGCGCGGGTCGTCGATCCCGGCGAAGCGGGTGAGCGCATCGCGGATGCGTGACTCAGGTCGCGGACCCACGGCGGAGGACCTCACCCTGTTGATGACGACGGTGGGCGAAGGACTGGCGACCGTGCCCAGCTCCTGCAGCCCACGGACGAGTCGTTGCAGCCCGATCGGGTCGCCCGCCCCGACGGCCAGGACCTGGTCGGCGACGGCAAGAGAGGTGAGTGTGGCGGCATTGCGCCGGGGCGCGAGCGTGTCGTAGCTCAGCTCTTCGTCATCCTCGAGGCTGAAACCGCAGTCGACGACGGTGAACCGGGCAAGTCGCCGGGTGAGGGTGAGGACGTGTTCGAGGGCGGCGGCGCGCAGCTCGGGCCACCTCTCGGCCTTGGGGATGCCGGTGAGGACCCGCAACCCGGGCGAGACCTCCGGCGCCAGCCGGGCGAGCGCGGCAAGGTCGAGGCTGCCCTGGTCCGCCGACCGGGTGGCCGCCGCCAGACCAGGCGCCTCGTCGAGCAGGGAGAGCGCCTGCGCGATACAGCCTCCGTAGGTGTCCGCGTCGACCAGCACGGTGGGCTTGCCCAGTCGCGCCAGCTCGCTGGCCAGGTTGAGCGCCACAGTGGTTCGTCCGGGAGCGCCAGCCGGACCCCACACCGCGATGATGAC
>DATCQG010000026.1:0-15293 GCA_036569625.1 Dermatophilaceae bacterium
GCAGCCGCCGCGGCGGTGGGCAGGGCCAGCCCGGCGAAGAGGCGGCGGGGCCTTGAGGTCGCGTTTTTGGACGATCGGTGCCGAGCGTCATACGCGCGGTGGCGAGCATCGTAAGAACGAGCGGACACAGGTAGACCCTCACGGCAGACAACACGGAAGTCACGAGGCTAGCGTGACCTGTTCGTTATACGAAATTGGCCAAGCGCACGCTCGGTGCTCCAACCGCGACCTGCCCTGTTCGCTGATGGGCCCGCCTCGGCGGCTGTGCAAGGCTGCCGGTCGCCTACTAGTGTGCGTCTCATGAGCGAATCACCGTTACGCATCGTGGTGGCCAAACCGGGACTTGACGGCCATGACCGCGGCGCAAAAGTGGTGGCCAGGGCCCTGCGTGACGCCGGGATGGAGGTCGTGTACACCGGCCTGCACCAGACGCCTGAGCAGATCGTCGAAGCCGCCATCCAGGAGGATGCGGACGCGGTTGGCCTCTCTGTCCTCTCCGGTGCACACATGACTTTGTTCGCGAAGGTCGCGGCGCTGCTCGAGGAGCGTGACGCGAAGGACATCGTCGTGTTCGGCGGCGGCATCATCCCCGATGCCGACATCCCGGTGCTCGAGAAGCTCGGTGTCGCGAAGGTGTTCACCCCGGGCACGACAACCACGGAGATCGTCGAGTGGGTCCGCGCGAACGTCTCGGCGAACTGACTGCGCCCACCAGGTCCACCCGGTACACCCAGCACATCGACGCGGCACACCTGCGGACTACGCTCCGCTGGGACGATGCCTTACCAACGATGAGGATGAACTCGTGGATCTTTTCGAGTACCAAGCGCGCGACATGTTCGAGGCCCATGGTGTGCCGGTGCTGGCTGGCATCGTCGCCGAGACCGTGGAAGAAGCGCGGGCAGCAGCTGAGGTGATCGGCGCCGGCAGCGGCGGGGTCGTCGTTGTCAAGGCGCAGGTCAAGGTCGGTGGGCGGGGCAAAGCGGGCGGCGTGAAGGTCGCAAGATCTGTTGATGACGCAGCCGCCTACGCTACGGACATCCTCGGCATGGACATCAAGGGCCACACTGTTCACAAGGTGATGATTACCGCCGGCGCGGACATCGCGGAGGAGTACTACTTCTCCGTGCTGCTCGACCGCGCTAACCGCTCCTACCTGGCGATGGCCAGCAAGGAGGGTGGCGTGGAGATCGAGGTGCTCGCCGTCGAACGCCCCGAGGCCCTTGCCCGCATCCCGGTCGACCCGATCGTGGGCATCGACGCTGCGAAGGCCAGGGAGATCGTGGACGCGGCGAACTTCGACGAGGAGATCAAGGACGAGGTCAGCAGCGTCATCCAGAAGCTGTGGACCGTCTACAGGGACGAGGACGCGACGCTGGTCGAGGTCAACCCGTTGGTCAGGACCAAGGACGGCCGGATCATCGCTCTGGACGGCAAGGTCTCTTTGGACGAGAACGCCGGGTTCCGTCACCCCGACCACGAAGCGCTCGAGGACAAGGCCTCGGCCGACCCGCTCGAGGCCGCCGCCAAGGCGAAGAACCTCAACTACGTCAGGCTCGACGGGTCGGTGGGCATCATCGGCAACGGCGCGGGTCTGGTCATGTCGACCCTCGACGTCGTCGCCTACGCCGGCGAAGAGTTCGGCGGGCCCGGCGATCACCCCAAACCGGCCAACTTCCTCGACATCGGCGGCGGTGCCTCGGCCGACGTCATGATCAACGGCCTGCACATCATCCTGGGTGACAAGAACGTCAAGTCGGTGCTGGTCAACGTGTTCGGTGGTATCACGTCCTGTGACGAGGTGGCCAACGGCATCGTCGGTGCCCTCAAGGTCCTTGGCGACGAGGCCACCAAGCCGCTGGTAGTCAGGCTGGACGGCAACAACGTGAAGGAGGGCCGCCGCATCCTCGCCGAGGCCGCGCACCCTCTCGTGACCGTGGAAGAGACCATGGACGGCGCGGCCCGCAAGGCCGCCGAGCTGGCTTCGGCCGCCAACAAGAACTGAAAGGGCGGCAGTCACAGTGGCTATCTTCATCAACGCTGACTCCAAGGTCATCGTCCAGGGCATGACCGGCTCGGAGGGTCAGAAGCACACCCAGCTCATGCTGGCCTCGGGCACCAACATCGTCGGCGGAGTGACCCCCGGAAAGGGCGGCCAGAAGGTCGAGTTCGACTCCGGCGTCTCGGTGCCCGTCTTCGGGTCGGTCGCCGAGGCCATCGAGGCGACCGGCGCCAACGTGAGCGTTGTCTTCGTCCCGGCCAGGTTCACCAAGGCCGCCGTGATCGAGGCGATCGACGCCAGGATCCCGCTCGTCGTCGTCATCACCGAGGGTGTGGCAGTCAAGGACAGCGCCGAGTTCTGGACCTACGCCCGCCAGGCCGGCACGACCCGCATCATCGGCCCGAACTGTCCCGGAGTGATCAGCCCCGGAGCCTGCGACGCCGGCATCATCCCTGCCAACATCGCCGGCCCGGGTCGGGTCGGCCTGGTCTCCAAGTCGGGCACGTTGACGTACCAGATGATGTACGAGCTGCGGGACTACGGGTTCTCCACGGCTGTCGGCATCGGCGGCGACCCCATCATCGGGACTACGCACATCGACTGCCTCGCCGCGTTCGAGGCCGATGACGAGACCGACGCGATCGTCATGATCGGCGAGATCGGCGGCGATGCGGAGGAGCGTGCCGCGGCATACATCAAGGACCACGTCACCAAGCCGGTCGTCGCCTACGTCGCGGGTTTCACCGCCCCTGAGGGCAAGACCATGGGTCACGCGGGAGCCATCGTCTCCGGCTCTTCCGGCACTGCCGCCGCCAAGCAGGAGGCTCTGGAGGCCGCCGGTGTCAAGGTCGGCAAGACGCCGTCCGCCACCGCCGGGCTGATGCGCGAGATCATGAAGAACCTGGGCTGACAGAGGGACGTTCCGGAGCGTCCGGCCCCGGCACCGTTGGGGCAATCTCGGCCCTGTCGGCGCGTCCTGTGCCGTCATCCGGCCGCCAGCGGCGACCATGGAGACCTCATGAGTCTGCTCGATCGCCGTCGAAAGCCAACCGCCAACATGACCCAAAGACCCTCGAGCACGCTGGCAGGAGGTCCACTCCGGTGGCGCTCAGCAGTGGCCGGTGGCTCGGCGGCACTGTTGTCGATGTCGACCATCTCCGTGCCGTTCGTCCTCGCGTGGGTGGCCAGCTCGCAGAGCACGGTGGAGTGGACCCAGGCACTCTCCGTGGGTTCCAGCGCCTGGCTGCTGGCCAACGGAGCTCATCTGAGCTCGGGGCCTGCCGCGATCTCGCTGATGCCCTGGTTGTTGACCGCCATCCCCCTTGCGATCGCCACGGTCGCTGCTCGTCGCGTGGTCATGCAGCTCGACGACGATCGCCCGGACAGGTTCAAGGGGTTTGCAGGGATACGTCGCGACGTCGCCGACGCCGGGCTTGCCTTCGCTGCCGCCTACTCCGCGGTGGGCCTCGCGATCTCGCTCGTCACCGCCCGCCAACCTCTGCATGCATCGGTCCTGGGCTCCTTCCTGGGAACGGCCGTCGTCGGCCTCGTCTCCATCCTGTTCGCCCTCGCCCTGGAGTTCCGGGGGGACCTTGGTTCGTTGGCGCCCGGGCTGACGGCGGCGATGGAGGCCCGGCGCTCGATCCTTCTCCGTCGGGCCATCCGTCCGGGGCTGTGGGGCGCCTTCTCGATCTTCGCCGCCGGGCTGGCTCTGGCTCTGGTCCAGATCGTCATGCATCTGGACCGGATCGGTCGGCTCTACGACACGTTGGGCGCCGATCCTGTCGGCGTGGGAGTGCTCAGTCTTGGACAGGCCACGTTCCTGCCCAACGTCGCGCTCTGGGCCGCGTCATGGATGGCTGGGCCCGGCTTCGGCTTCGGTGACGGCAGCGTCATCACGTGGTTCTCCTCCAACCCTGGCCTGCTGCCCCTGATCCCAGGTCTGGGTGCCCTGCCGGACCCCGGCCCGCTGCCCCCGGCCATGTGGCTCAGCTTCCTTGTCCCGGTTGCTGCCGGGGGGCTCGTGGGATGGCAGGCACTGCGGGAGGTGGCCCGGCTCTCGGCGCTGCAGGTGAAGGCCAGAACGGCGGGGGTGGCCTGCGTGGTCGCAGCTCTCGCCCTGACACTGGCGAGCGAGCTGGCCGGCGGTTCGCTGGGGGCGGTGCGCCTTGGCTGGATTGGTGCGCCGTCGCTGGAGTTCGGTGTCGCCGTTCTGGGCGAGCTCCTGGTCGGGGCAACCCTGGTCGTGGGCCTCAGCCACCTGCGTGCTGCTCGACGCTGACTCAACCACTCCTGCGGCTGTCGGATATCGTCTCCCACCGTGATGGATACGCAGGGCGACGGGTCGCGGCCAGGCTCCATCGTGGTCCTCGTCTCCGGCGAGGGCACCAACCTCCAGGCCCTCATCGATGCCACGGCCGACCCGTCATACGGCGTGCTGATCGCAGCGGTGGGCGCCGACCGTGACGACATCGAGGGCCTGTCCCGTGCCCGCCGTGCGGGCATCCCCACCTTCGTATGCCGCGTCGCCGACTTCGCCAGCCGCGACGAATGGGACGCCGCTCTCACGGCGCAGGTTGCGGCATACCGCCCGACGCTTGTGGTCCTGGCCGGCTTCATGAAGCTCACCGGGGAGGCTTTCCTGGGGCGCCTCGGCGGTCGCACGGTCAACACCCACCCGGCGCTGTCCCCGTCCTTCCCGGGCATGCATGGTCCGGCGGAAGCCCTGGACTACGGCGTGAAGGTCACTGGATGCACGCTGTTCGTCGTGGACTCCGGTGTCGACACCGGACCGATCGTGGCCCAGACCCCCGTAAGCGTGCACGACGACGACACCGTCGCGACCCTGCACGAGCGGATCAAGACTGCCGAGCGCCAGATGCTCGTCGACTACGTGGGCCGGATGGTCCGCGATGGTTTCACCGTCACCGAACGAAAGGTCACCATCTCGTGAGCGAGTCGAAGGCTTCCGACAAGCGCGTCGTTCGCCGTGCCCTCATCTCCGTCTACGACAAGGCAGGGCTCGAGGTCCTGGCGCAGGGCCTTCACGAGGCCGGAGTCGCCCTGGTGTCAACGGGTTCCACTGCCTCGCGGATCGCCGACGCCGGCGTGCCGGTGACCAAGGTCGAGGACCTCACCGGGTTCCCCGAGTGCCTTGACGGCCGGGTCAAGACCCTGCATCCCACCATCCACGCCGGGATCCTGGCTGACACCCGCAACCCCGACCACATGGCTCAGCTGCGTGACCTGGGCATCGAGCCGTTCGACCTGGTCGTCTCCAACCTCTACCCGTTCAGCGACACCGTGAGCTCGGGCGCCTCCGAGGAGGAGTGCATCGAGCAGATCGACATCGGTGGGCCCTCCATGGTCCGGGCATCGGCCAAGAACCACGCGAGCGTCGCGATCGTGACCGACCCCGCGGAATACGGCTCGGTGCTGGTGGCGGTTCGCGGTGGCGGATTCACCCTCGAACAGCGCAAGACCCTTGCGGCAGAGGCGTTCATGCATACGGCCAGCTATGACGTGGCGGTCGCCAGCTGGATGGGCAACGTTCTGGCCGACACCAGTGACGGCACCGGCTTCCCTGCGTGGACCGGCATGACGTGGGCCAGAACGGCTGTCCTGCGTTACGGGGAGAACCCGCACCAGAAAGCGGCGCTGTACTCCGAGGGCCGCCCCGGGGTCGCCACCGCCGAGCAGCTCCACGGCAAGGAGATGTCCTACAACAACTTCATCGACGCCGATGTCGCCCAGCGCGCGGCGTACGACCACGCCGAGCCGGCTGTTGCCGTCGTCAAGCACGCCAACCCCTGCGGGATCGCAGTCGGCGCGGACATCGCCGAGGCACACCGAAGGGCTCATGCGTGCGACCCGCAGTCGGCATACGGCGGCGTTATCGCGAGCAACCGCACCGTCACTGCGGCGATGGCGGAGCAGGTTGCCCCGGTGTTCACCGAGGTGGTCGTCGCCCCGGACTTCGAGCCCGAGGCGCTGGAGATCCTTCGGCGCAAGAAGGCGATTCGCCTGTTGAAGCTTCCCGAGGGAATGGAACGCGGCGAGCAGGTCGAGCTCCGCCCGGTCACCGGCGGTCTCCTGATGCAGACCCGCGACCGGATCGACGCGGTTGTTGAAGCTGGACCCGACAGCAAGATCGGCGGTGACGACCCGTCGCGCTGGACACTCGTCTGCGGGGACCCGGCGGACGCCGCGATGCTGACTGATCTGGCTTTTGCCTGGCGGGCCATCAGAGCCGTCAAGTCCAATGCCATCCTGCTTGCCAAGAACGGCGCCAGCGTCGGTGTGGGCATGGGACAGGTCAACCGGGTCGACTCCTGCCACCTGGCAGTGACCCGCGCCGGTGCTGAGCGCGCGAAGGGCTCGGTCGGGGCGTCCGATGCGTTCTTCCCGTTCGCCGACGGGCTACAGGTCTTGCTCGACGCCGGTGTCCGGGCCGTCGTCGCTCCCGGAGGTTCCATCCGCGATGCCGAGGTCATCGAGGCCGCCCGGGCAGCAGGGGTGACCATGTACTTCACCGGTACCCGCCACTTCGCGCACTGAGTCCGCAGCGAGCGACACGGCTAACCCGGCACGGCACACACCGGGGGGCTGGGGACCTTCGTGACCACGTCATCCATCGAAACCAGGTGGGCGGCGGAGAGACAGACCCGCTGACCGCTGGTCAGTCCCTGCAATGTGGCCTCAGGGAGCGCGTGCCTGCTGGTCTCGTAGTTGACGACTGCGAGCGCCCTTGCGCCGGCCCCCTGGTAGATCACCGTGGCTACGACCTCCGGGCGGGTCGGCATGTCCCAGGACACGATCAGCTCGCCCTTGCCCGGGCCCTGTGTCACGGCAACATTTCTGGGGCTGTATCCGGCGGCATTCGGCGCTAGGGGATGACGGGTCAGTCCCCAGGTCGTGAACACCGCCATGAGAGCGACAAGCGCGATGCCCGGGATGAGGAGTCGGGATCTGGTGCTGGTTCGCGGTGCACTGTGGTGCTCGTCGACCCCTTCAGCGGTGAACCGGTGGCCCAGCCCGGCGAGCGCGAGGCCGAGCTCGGCAGCGGCCGGACGGTCCCGGGGTTCGGCGGCCATGCATCTGCGCAGGAGCTCTTCGAGCTCGGGAGGGACGCCGGGTCGTTCAAGGGCAGGCAGGTCGTTGACCATGATGCGGCCCACCAGAGGGGCAAGGCCGGCGCTCGCCTCCCTGGCGAAGGGTGCCTTTCCGGCCAACAGCGTGAAGAGGGTCGAGCCCAGCGAGTAGATGTCGGCTGCAGGGCTGCCGGCCTGGCCCTCAAGGATCTCGGGAGCCGCATGAACCACCGTGTAGGCAGCGGTCCCTGTGACGGTGTCCTCCCCGACAACGACGCTGGCGATCCCGAAGTCGGCAAGGGCGGGCTCGCCGTACGAGGTGAGCAGCACGTTGGCCGGTTTGACGTCGCGGTGCAGGATTCCGGCCTGGTGGGCCGCGCTCAGGGCGCTGCACAGACGAGCGCCGATGGAGATGACGTCGGACACTGGCAGTGGTCCATCATTGGCAACCCTGCTGGCCAGGGAGCCGCCCGAGCAGTACTCCATGGCCAGCCACGGACGATTGCCCCGAGTCGTTCCGGCGTCGTAGACCGTCACGATGTTCGGGTGCGACGAGACCCGGCCCGTGGCCATGCACTCGGTGCGGAAGCGGCGCAGCTGACGCTGGGTGAGGTTGTCCGAATGCAGGACCTTGAGAGCGACCGCCCGGTCGAAGCGGGTGTCGCGGGCACGGTAGATGGTGGCGAAGCCGCCCTGGTCGATCCTGACCAGGTCCTCGTACCCCTCCGGTCCGTCAGGCGCCCATTCATCAGGTTGAAGCGGCTTGCGGTGCTCTCCCTCTGCCACGTCAATCCCCTCATGTGCCGCGCGCGTCCTCGCGGGTGAAGTTTCTCACGGCATGGGGTCGCCCCGGTGGGCTCATGCCCTGCCTGTGGAAAGATCCGGTCATGACCGCGCGGACTCTGGACGGCAAGGCGACCCTGGCAACCATCAAGGACGAGCTCAAGGGCCGTATCGCGGTACTCGCCAGCCGTGGCATCGTCCCTGGCCTCGGGACGGTTCAGGTCGGCGAGGACCCCGGCACCAAGTGGTACGTCAATGCCAAGCACAGGGACTGCGCCGAGGTTGGCATCGCGAGCATCAGGTACGACCTCCCGACGGGCGCCAGCCAGGCCGAGGCTGAGGCCATCGTCGACCACCTCAATGCTGACCCGGCGTGCACCGGGTTCCTGGTGCAGCAGCCGACCGGGCTCGACGAGTTCGCCCTCCTGTCCCGGGTGGATCCCAGCAAGGACGTCGACGGGCTGAACCCGTTCAACCTCGGATGCCTGGTTCTCGGGCAGGCCGCGCCCCTGCCATGCACCCCTGTGGGCATCATCGAGCTGCTTCGCCGCTATGACGTCCCGATCGCGGGTGCACACGTCGTCGTGGTCGGGCGCGGACTCACCGTTGGTCGACCGCTCGGCCTCCTGCTGACCCGGCGTAGCGAGAACGCGACGGTCACGTTGTGCCACACGGGAACCCGCGATCTGGCCCGGCACGTGTCGCAGGCGGACATTGTTGTCGCCGCGGCCGGGGTGGCGGGAATCATTGCGGCCGACATGGTCAAGCCCGGCGCTGCGGTGGTCGACGTGGGCGTCAGCCGCCAGGTCGGCGACGACGGGAAGTCGCGCGTGGTGGGCGACGTCCACCCTGATGTGGCCGAGATTGCCGGCTGGCTGACGCCGAACCCCGGCGGTGTGGGCCCGATGACCCGCGCCATGCTTCTGCGGAACGTCGTCGAGGCTGCCGAGCGCGCGGCCGGTTCATGACTGCCGGCTCCTTCGGCGCGCTGTGGCTGGTCGCTGCAGCACTCATCTCGGGCATGACGCTGATCGGCCTGAACCACGTGCGCCCAGGTGGGTTTGTGGTCGCCGGGGCCCTGGCCGTGGCCGGACTGCTCAGGTTGATGTTGCCTCGGGCACGGGCAGGCGCGCTGGTGGTGCGCTCTCGAGCTGCCGACGTGCTGTTCCTTGTCGGCATGGGTCTGGCCCTGTTCGTCATCGTCATCGCATTGGACCTGCGCCCAAGGCGCTGAACGAGGACCGCCCGCCGGCACAGAGTGCTGACGGGCGGTCGACTCTCACGAGTAGATGTCGGGCTACTTGATCAGGCCCAGACCCTTGACCGCGTCTCGCTCCTCGGCCAGCTCTGCGGTCGAGGCATCGATGCGCGCGCGGGAGAACGCGTCGATCTCCAGGCCCTGGACGATCTCCCAGCTGCCGTGCTTGGTGGTCACGGGGAAGGACGAGATCAGGCCCTCGGGGACCCCGTAGGAACCATCGGACACGACGGCCATGGACAGCCAGTCGCCGTCGGCCGAGGCACCCATCCAGTCGCGTGCGTTGTCGATCGTCGCGGACGCGGCAGAAGCGGCTGAGGATGAACCTCGTGCCGCGATGATGGCGGCGCCGCGCTTCTGGACCGTGGGGAGGAACTCGGTCTCCAGCCAGGTCTGGTCGTTGACCAGCTTTGCCGCGTTCTGCCCGTTGACCTCGGCGTGGAAGATGTCCGGGTACTGGGTCGCCGAGTGGTTGCCCCAGATCGTCATCTTGCGGATGTCGTTGACGCTCACGCCGGTCTTCGCGGCCAGCTGTGCGAGAGCGCGGTTGTGGTCGAGGCGGGTCAGCGCCGAGAAGCGCTCGCGGGGGATGTCGGGTGCGTTGCTCATCGCGATGAGGGCGTTGGTGTTGGCCGGGTTGCCGGTCACCGTGATCCGGACGTCATCGGCCGCGTGGTCGTTGAGGGCCTTGCCCTGACCGGTGAAGATCGCGCCGTTGGCCTCGAGCAGGTCGCTGCGCTCCATACCGGGGCCGCGCGGACGCGCACCCACCAGCAGGGCCAGGTTGACGCCCTCGAACATCGTGTTCGGGTCGTCGCCGATCTCGACTCCGGCCAGCGTCGGGAAGGCGCAGTCGTTGAGCTCCATGACGACGCCCTCGAGGCTCTTCAGCGCCGGGGTGATCTCGAGCAGCCGCAGCTCCACGGGAGTGTCAGGGCCGAACAGCGCACCACTGGCAATATGGAAGAGCAGGCTGTAGCCGATCTGGCCGGCGGCGCCGGTGACGGCGACTTTGATGGGAGAGGTGCTCACTGTGCTGTGTCCCTTCGGACGGAGTGTGTGAATACCCGTCGACGTTAGCAGCGGGCCTCGAGCACCCGACATACAGCCTGAGATGCGGGCCACCGGCGGGCGCGCCAGCCTCTGGGCCGCCGAAGTCTGAAGGCCGAATTCAAAGTATCTTGATGTCAAGGTATTCTGGGGTCAGTTCAGCGAAGCAACCAGAGGTCGAACCGAGGAGCCACACGCATGAGCAAGATCAAGGTGCAGAACCCCATCGTCGAGCTGGATGGCGATGAGATGACGCGGATCATCTGGCAGTTCATCAAGGATCGCCTGATCCACCCCTATCTGGACGTCGACCTCAAGTACTACGACCTGTCGATCCAGAAGCGCGACGAGACCGATGACCAGATCACGGTCGACGCGGCGAACGCCATCAAGAAGTACGGCGTTGGCGTCAAGTGCGCGACCATCACCCCCGACGAGGCGCGCGTCAAGGAGTTCGGCCTGAAGAAGATGTGGGCCTCGCCGAACGGCACCGTCCGCAACATCCTCGGCGGCACCATCTTCCGCGAGCCGATCCTCTGCAGCAACATCCCACGGCTGGTGCCGGGCTGGACCAAGCCGATCATCATCGGCCGTCACGCCTTCGGCGACCAGTACAAGGCAACCAACTTCAAGGTTCCCGGCGCCGGAAAGGTCACCATCTCCTGGCACCCGACCGACCCGACCGCCTATGAGCCGATCGAGATGGAGGTCGTCGACATCCCGGTCGATGGTGGCGTCGTCATGGGCATGTACAACTTCAACAAGTCCATCGAGGACTTCGCCCGCGCGTCGTTGAACTACGGCCTGGAGCGCAAGTACCCGGTCTACCTCTCGACCAAGAACACCATCCTCAAGGCCTATGACGGCGCCTTCAAGGACATCTTCCAGGAGGTCTTCGACAAGGAGTTCAAGGAGTCGTACGACGCCGCCGGTCTGACCTACGAGCACCGGTTGATCGACGACATGGTGGCTGCGTGCATGAAGTGGGAGGGCGGATACGTCTGGGCCTGCAAGAACTACGACGGTGACGTCCAGTCCGACACCGTCGCGCAGGGCTACGGCTCGCTCGGCCTGATGACCTCGGTCCTGATGACCCCTGACGGAAAGACCGTCGAGGCCGAGGCGGCGCACGGCACGGTCACCCGGCACTTCCGCCAGCACCAGCTCGGCAAGCCGACCTCCACGAACCCGATCGCCTCGATCTACGCGTGGACCGGTGGCATCAAGCACCGCGGCAAGCTCGACGGCACCCCCGAGGTGACGGCCTTCGCCGAGACCCTTGAGCGGGTCTGCGTCGAGACCGTCGAAGAGGGCAAGATGACCAAGGACCTCGCGCTGCTCGTTGGCCCTGACCAGGCCTGGCTGACCACCGAGGAGTTCCTGGCCGCGATCGACGAGAACCTCGCGGCAGCAGTGGCCTGACCCGATCGAGCTGATCCGGCGGCGTGGCCAACCCAACGGGTGTGCCGCGCCGCCGCGTCGTTTGTGCCGAGTTGTCCTCAGCCGTTCGGTCACCTCAGGCGCCGTTCGGTCACCCTTGGTGCGTGAACGATTGATCCAAGGCCCATAGCCGCCACGCGTTCGAGGCGTCATCACGACCCTTGCCCTATGACAGCTGGAGTGAAAGCTCTCAAGGGTCGTGCAGGTGGCCTGGCTGTGATGTTCCTTGTCCTGGGCCCGGCGGTCATCGCAACCGCCCTTCGGCCGCGGCCTACACCCCGAGCGCGCCCACGGTTGCGGCCTACGAGGCGCGGGTGATCTACCAGATCAACGTCCAGCGGGTGAGGTACGGGCGCAGCACGGTGGCGGCCTCGACCTGCCCGGACTGGTACGCCGAGGGCTGGGAGGCCTACTGGCTCGTACGGGGTCCTTCTACCACCGCTCGATGACCGCGATCCTGAACGGCTGCCATGCGGCACGTGCCGCCGAGAACCTGGCCCGCGGCAACTTCAGCGCTGACGGCACTGTGGCTGCGTGGATGGCCTCGCCCGGGCACCGCGCCAACATCCTGGACGGCGGGCTGACCGGATGGGTGTGGCGGCGGTCTATGCCGGCGGGCAATGGACCGTCGTCGCGGACTTCACCCGCCCCTGACTGGCGCACCCCACTTCCGGGTCACTTTGGCCACTTCTTCTCCTGGGGTCAGCGATCGGTCAGCGTTTGTTCTGGAACTGGCAAGGGATTGGTCATGATTAGTCCTGACTGGTCATGATCGGGCATGACTTAGAAGGAATGCGTACCCTTTCGGACTAGGTTCGCCGTCATGAAATCTGGAATGAGTGCTCTCACGGGCCGGGTCGGTGGCGTAGTGGCGATGTTCCTTGCCCTGGGCCCGGGGCTCGTCGTGACAGCCGCCCCGGCGCAGGCCTCAACCCCCAGCCCAGCCGCGACCACGCTTTACGAGTACCAGGTCGTCAACGCGATCAACGCCCAGCGGGCGAAGTACTACCGCGCCAGGCTGTGGCTGTCACCCTGCCCCCAGCGGTTCGCGGATCGGTGGGCCCCCTATATGGTCTGGTACTTCGTCCACCAGCCCATGCTCCCGATCCTGCAAGGCTGCCATGCCACCGTAGCGGCCGAGAACCTGGCACTCGGAAACGTCAGCGCCAGCAAGATCGTGGATGCCTGGATGGCCTCCCCCGGGCACCGCGCGAACATCCTGGACGGCCGGTTGAACCGGATCGGCGTGGCCGCTGTCTACTCTCGTGGCCGGTGGAACGTGGTCGCGGACTTCACCCGCTCGTGAGGGAGACAGCACGCTCGCGTGGGGCGATGGTTGGGCCTTGGCGCGCCGTGTCAGGGCTCGCGCCGAGCCGGCGCTCCTGCATTGACAGCGAAGATGTCAGGGGCTCCGAAACCCTTGTTCGCAAAGCCTTGTATTACGGACGCCGTCACCTCGGCCGTGTTGTCGTTCGGCACCAGCGCAATGGCCGAGCCGCCGAACCCACCTCCGGTCATCCGGGCGCCCAGGGCGCCGTGAGCCGTTGCCGAGTCGACTGCAAGGTCGAGCTCGGCGGATGAGATCTCGAAGTCGTCACGCATGGACGCGTGCGAGGCGTTGAGCACCGAGCCGATGTCGGACAGGCGCCCAGCGCGAAGCATGGCCACCGTCTGACGGACCCGGGCGATCTCGGTCACGACGTGCCTGGCCCGTGCCCGGATCCGTATGTCCGCCAACCGGTCCAGTGTCTCGTCAAGGCCAGCGACAGGCACTTCGCGCAGCGAGGTCACACCCAGCCGCCGAGCAGCCTCCTCGCAGCTGCGACGCCTCTGTTCGTACTGCCCGTCAACCAGTGAGTGCTTGGCACGAGTGTTCATGACGAGCAGCGATAACCCACGGGCGGCTGGATCGAAGGGCACCTGCTCGACCGAGCCGTCGCGACAGTCGAGCAGGAGTGCGTGGGCCTCCTGGCAGCGCAGCGACGCTGACTGGTCCATGCCGCCGGTCGGGGCCATCGCGATGGTGTTCTCAGCATTGACACAGATGCTGGCGAGCGCTGCGCGGGCATGGTCATCGGAGAGCAGGGCCAACCCCATTAGGTCGGAAACCGCTGCAGCGACAGCGCATTCGAGTGCTGCAGAGCTCGAGAGGCCGGCGCCCACAGGCACCTGGCCGTCCACCATGAGGTCCAGCCCCTGCACCTGATGTCCGGCGGCCTCAAGGGCCCACAGCACACCGGCCGCATAGCCGCCCCAGCCGGACGGGTTGCCAGGACTGACGTCATCAAGCTCGAGGTCGTACGACTCGGACGACTGCAACGAACGCAACCTCAGCTGACGGTTCGGGCGCAGCCGCGCCGCGGCATACGTCCGGTGTGGGAGGGCGATCGGCAGGCACAGCCCAGCGTTGTAGTCGGTGTGCTCGCCGATGAGGTTGACCCGTCCCGGCGCCGACCAGACACCCGATGGCTCTGAGCCGAACATATCCGAAAAGGCCTGTGCGACAGGCGATCTGAGGGATCCGGAGGTTTCGGGGGACTCGGAGGGCATCGGCAGCTCAGCCCACCTCGCGCAGCCGGGCCGCGACTCGCTCGGGTGCGACGTCGTTCACCCAGGCGCCGACACCGGACTCGGATCCGGCCAGGTACTTCAACCGACCCGGCGCGCGAAGCACCGACATGACCTGCAGGTGCAGGCGGGAGACATCGCGTCCCTGGTGCACCGGCGCTTGGTGCCAGCCGGCGATGTAGGGCAACGCGATGGGCGAGCCGTCCGGCCCTTGGTAGTAACGGTCCAGGCGGCGCAACAGATCCAGGTAGACCTCGGCCAGCTCGTCGCGTTCAGCACTGTCCAGTGCGACCAGATCAGGGACATCGCGGTTCGGGACCAGGTGCACCTCGACCGGCCACGCTGCGGCATACGGGACGTATGCCGTCCAGTGTGTGCCCCTGATCACCACGCGCGAACCATCGTCCAGCTCGGCGGCAAGCAGATCGGCACCCAGCAGCCGACCGGTGCGCTGATGATGCGCGGTGGCCGCTCGCAGCAACGACGCGGTGCGGGCGGGGATGAACGGGTAGGCGTAGATCTGCCCGTGCGGGTGATGAAGGGTGACGCCGATCTCCTCGCCACGGTTCTCGAACGGGAACACATGCTCGACGGCGTTGAGCGCGGACAGCTCGCGGGTGCGGTCGGCCCACACGTCCACCACCGTCCGGGCCCGTGTCGGCGAGAGGGAGGAGAAGCTCGCGCCGTGGTCGCTGGTGAAGCAGACGACCTCGCATCGTCCCAGCGCTGGAGCATGGGCCAGCAACGGGTTTGCGGAGGCTCCGGAGGCGGTCGACCCGGGGGCGGTGGACCCCGGGGCGGTGGACCCGGAGGCAAATGAGGGGAAACGGTTCTCGAAGACCACCACGTCGTACTCGTGCGCAGGGATCTCCGAGGGCATCGTGCCGCCGCCGGTCGGGCAGAGGGGGCACTCGTCGGCCGGGGGCAGGAACGTCCGGTTCTGGCGGTGGTCCGCGATGGAGACCCAGTCGCCGGTCAGGGCGTCCTGGCGCATCGTCCCGGCCGTCGGGAGGTCGTCCAGCGGGCGCTCGTCGACCACATCACGGCTCTTGGCTCCACTGAGGTAGGGCTCTGAGTCGTCGAAGTAGATGAGCTCGCGGCC
>DATCQG010000027.1:0-2758 GCA_036569625.1 Dermatophilaceae bacterium
CTCGTCGTAGTTGGTCACGGGTCCCTCCCGGAAGAAGACGCTGAACATGCTTCCGGCCCATTGCACCACGTGCGGTATGCCGTGGCGAGAGAACTCCGCCGACGTCGCGTCGGCGATCGTTCTGCTCACAACCCCGAGCCGCTCGTAGACGGACGGCGTGCAGCCCGTCAGCGTTGCAAGACCGGCCGCGCTGGCCACGGGGTTCCCGGACAGGGTGCCGGCCTGGTAGACGGGACCGTCGGGGGCCAGCATCGCCATGATGTCGGCGCGACCTCCGAAGGCCGCCGTCGGGAAGCCGCCTCCCATGACCTTTCCGAACGAGAACAGGTCGGGTGCGCCGCCGTCATAGGGACCCTCCAGGCCGTACCAGCCCGAGGCGCTGCAGCGGAACCCGGTCATGACCTCGTCCGAGATCAGTAGCGCACCGTGCGCCGTGGTCACGCGCCGAAGGGCCTCGGTGAAGCCGGCCAGCGGTGGCACGATCCCCATGTTGCCTGGGCAGGCCTCGGTGATCAGTGCCGCGATCTGGTCACCGTGCTGCGCAAAAGCTGCCTGGAGGGCCTCAACATCGTTGTATGGCAACACGATCGTCTCGCCGGCGCTCGACGCCGGGACCCCTGCGGAGTCCGGCAGGGCGAACGTTGCCAGACCGCTGCCCGCTGAGACCAGAAAAGCGTCGACGTGCCCGTGGTAGCAGCCTGCGAACTTCACGACCTTTGAGCGGCCGGTGAAGCCTCGGGCGAGACGCAGGGCGCTCATGGTCGCCTCCGTACCGCTGTTGACCAGGCGAACCTGCTCGACCGGCTCGACCCGGGCCACGATCTCCTCGGCGAGCGCGACCTCGTTCTCGCTCGGT
The DNA here is from genome assembly GCA_036569625.1 of Dermatophilaceae bacterium. Taxonomy (GTDB): domain Bacteria; phylum Actinomycetota; class Actinomycetes; order Actinomycetales; family Dermatophilaceae; genus UBA4719. Next base: position 857 of record DATCQG010000027.1, read on the forward strand.
GTCCCGTAGCTGAAACCCTTCAGCGCCGCAGCCTGAACGGCGGCCAGCACGTCGGGATGGGTGTGCCCAAGGATCATCGGGCCCCACGAACAGACCAGGTCGACATACTCGCGGCCGTCCACGTCGGTGAGGTAGGGACCCGTGGCGCTCGCCATGAACCGTGGCGTCCCTCCAACGGCCCGGAAGGCTCGAACAGGGCTGTTCACCCCGCCGGGGGTGACGGCGGCCGCGCGGGCCAGCAGCGCCTGGGAGGCGGGCGCGTCATACGGGTATGGAGTCAGGGGGGCAGTCATGCCAGTCAGTATCTCAGTCGCCGACCTGGCCCCGCCTCGCTCAGGCGAGTTTCTCGGCTTCCCGAACCTCTTCGCAGGCCCCGGTGCCCTCGATGCCCCGGCTGACAGCCGCCATGGATTGACCCAGTGCCAGGAAGTCCTCGCGCGAGAGGTGGCTCACGAAGTTGTTGCGGACGCTGCCGACGTGGGTCGGCGCCATCCTGGCGATCTCGGCCTGACCGCTCTGCGTCAGCACGAGCTCGACTCCGCGACGATCGCCCACACAGGCCTCGCGCCGCACCCAGCCACGCTTCTCCAGCCGGCCGGCCGTATGGGTCAACCGGCTCCGCGACTGCACGACGGCCTCGGCGATCTCGGACATGCGAAGTCGCAGGCCCGGCGCATCGGAGAGCACAGAGATGATCTCGTACTCGGACAGCTGCAGCCCGTGGACCTGGAGGTCGTGGTCCAGGACGGCTTCCAGCATCCGGCTGGCCCGCAGGTACTGGCGCCAGGCGTACTGCTCGTCGCTGTCCAGCCACTGGATCTGCCGCGCGTCTGTGCTCATGGAATGAATCGTACCCTTCTTTAGTTGAAAGATAAACTTCATCCTGCTAGTGTCATCAGCGGAACGAAACCACCACAAGTCGTGACGAACCAACCCTCAACAAGGAGTACCCCCACATGAACACCCTCTCAGACCTCAAGCCTGGCACCTGGAACGTCGATGCTTCCCACAGCGAGGTTGGCTTCAGCGCTCGCCACCTCATGGTGAGCAAGGTCCGCGGCCAGTTCAAGGACTTTGCCGCCGTCGTCAACGTCGCGCAGCCCTTCGAGGCCTCGACCGTCGAGGCCACGGTGCAGCTGGCGTCCGTCGACACCAACGCCGCGGACCGCGACACCCACCTGAAGTCCGCCGACTTCTTCGACGTGGAGAACAACCCGGCCATGACCTTCAAGTCGACCAAGGTCACCAACAGCTCCCTCGAGGGTGACCTCACCATCAAGGGCGTCACCAAGCCGGTCACCTTCGACCTCGACTTCGGTGGCATCAGCGCCGACCCGTGGGGCGGCACGCGCGCCGGCTTCGAGGCCACCACCGAGATCAACCGCAAGGACTACGGCCTGTCCTGGAACGTCGCCATCGAGGGTGGCGGCGTACTCGTGGGCGAGAAGGTCAAGATCGTTCTGGACGTCCAGCTCGTCGAGGCCTGAGCCTCTCCCCAGGCGACACCACACGGAACGGCCTGGTACCCGCGAGGTACCGGGCCGTTCCGTGCTTAAAACCTCAGCGCAGGAGCCGGGCGGCCTCGAGTGCGTAGTAGGTCAGGATGAACTGGGCGCCGGCCCGCCGGATCGAGACCAGCGACTCCATCATCACGCGCTCGCGGTCGATCCAGTCGTGGGCGGCAGCCGCCTCGATCTGGGCGTACTCGCCCGACACCTGGTAGGCCGCGACCGGCACCGTCGACATCTGCGCCACCTCCGACAGGATGTCGAGGTAGGGCAACGCTGGCTTGACCATCACGATGTCCGCACCCTCGGCGAGGTCCAGCTCGACCTCGCGGATGGACTCCGTCCTGTTGGCCGGATCCTGCTGGTACGTCGCCCGGTTCCCTTTGAGGGTGGA
>DATCQG010000028.1:0-18858 GCA_036569625.1 Dermatophilaceae bacterium
CTACATGCAGGGCGGAAACCTTGGTCAGCTCGAGGCGTTCCTGTCCAGCAAAGGGCCACAGGATCTCCTGGACCGCGCCGCCGGCATTCAGGTGATCTCTGACATCCGCAGCGAGATCATGCAGGACGCCAACGCCTCCTCAGTCGTGGCCGGAGTCCTGCGTAGGGCGGCCGCACAGGCCCAGGCGCAGCAGCTGGCCGCCGCGCAGGCAGGCCGAGAGCGCCAGAGCGGCGGCCCAGACCCAGGTGGACTCGGCGGCTGCCGAGAGCGCCAACATTGCCAAGCAGCAGACCGCGATGCTGGCTCAGCTCGCCACCCTGCGCAATACCTCGGTGGCGCTGGAGACACAGCGTCAGGCCGGGCTCAAGGCCGCGGCCGAGGCCCGAGCCGCCGCAAAGGCCCGAGCCGCCGCACAGGCCCGAGCCGCCGCACAGGCCCGAGCAGCGGCACAGGCCCGGGCCGCCGCCCAAGATGCCGCCCGGCGTCAGGCCGCCCAGCAGAACCCGTCGACATCCTCCCAGCAGGGCAGCTCTTCATCCGGCCAGGTTCCATCCGTGCCGTCTGCCCCTCGCGGCGGCGTCTCCGCCGTCATTGCCTTCGCCCAGGCCCAGATCGGTAAACCATACGAGTGGGGTGGCGCAGGTCCGAGCACCTGGGACTGCTCAGGCCTGACCATGATGGCGTGGGCCCGGGCCGGGGTGAACCTCTCGCACTACACCGGATACCAATGGGGCGAGACCAGCCGGGTGCTGCTCAGCGACCTGAAGCCCGGTGACCTGGTCTTCTTTGGTGGCGACGGCCCGTCCAGCCACCACGTCGGCCTCTTTGTCGGCAACGGCACGATGATCGACGCGCCACACACAGGCGCATTCGTCCAGTACGACAACATCTACGCGTTCGGCAGCGACCTCCTCCCCTACGGCGGCCGTCCGTAACCGAGCACGCGGCGTACAGGCTGGTCCCACACTGGCCGCCGCCGCACTGACTCTGCCTCAGTGAGGGCCGCTCCAGCGAGCCGTGCTCATACCGGCGGCCTTGGCGCGGTCGATGGCCTCGAGGATGACCTTCTCGGCCTCGACGCGGCCACCCCAGTGGGCGCCCTCGACCGACTTGCCGGGCTCGAGGTCCTTGTACGTCTCGAAGAAGTGCTGGATCTCGAGGCGGTCGAACTCGCTCACGTGCTCCAGCTCGGTGATGTGGGCGACGCGGGGGTCGTGCGAAGGCACCATCAGGATCTTGTCGTCGCCGCCGGCCTCGTCGGTCATGTGGAACAGACCGATCGCGCGGGCGCTGACCAGGCAGCCGGGAAACGTCGGCTCCTCGAGCAGGACGAGCGCGTCCAGCGGGTCGTTGTCCTCACCGAGGGTGTCCTCGACGTAGCCGTAGTCGGCCGGGTAACGCGTGGAGGTGAACAGCAACCGGTCAAGGCGGATGCGGCCCGACGCGTGGTCCACCTCGTACTTGTTGCGGTGCCCCTTCGGGATCTCGATCGTGACGTCGTACTGCACAGCTGCACCCCATTCGATGGCGGTTGACCTAGGCTCGCTTGCAAGTGTCCCGCATCGCCGCCGACTTTCGACAGGGGGGTTTTGTGCGCCGAGCCCTTGCCGGCCTCGTCGTCCTGCTTCTGGCTGTCGGCGGCTACCTCACGGCTGACATCTACGACCTGGTCCCCGGGTTTCTCACTCTCGCCCCAGTGCCCACGACGGCCGGTATGCCGAGTGCTCCGGCTCCGACAGGGGCCTCGCCGTCCGTGCCGGTCACCGAGGTGCCGATCCCCGCTGTGGCCACCTCACCTGCTGCTCCCCTGCTCGTGGCACGCGTCGGGGCGCCGATGCCGACCAGGGCCGGTCTGGCCTCCGCTCTGGCGGCCGCGCTCGCCGACCCGGGGCTGGGCCCGTCCGTGGCCCTGACCGTGCGCGATGCCAGGACCGGGGCACATCTTCTCGACATCTCGGCGCAGGTGCCCCGGATCCCGGCCTCGACGGCCAAGCTGCTCACGGCGGCTGCCGTCATGTCGACGCTCGACCCGGCTCGGACGTTCTTGACCCGGGCGGTCCGCGGCGCCGGCGTCAACGACGTGATCCTGGTGGCGGGGGGCGATACCCTGCTCAGCCCCGGAAGGGGCGACCCGTCGGCCGTGGCTGGTCGGGCCGGGCTCGCCGACCTTGCCGGGCAGACCGCTGCCGCCCTCAAGCTCCACGGCCTCACGAGTGTGAGGCTGCACATCGACGATCGCTACGCCTCCGGTCCCAGCTACGCGCCGGGCTGGATCGCTGCTGACATCAACGCCGGCCTGACCGGTCCGGTCGCCATGCTGGGGTTGTCCACGCAACGACCGGCGCCGGGAAGGGCGGCCCCGACGGACCCTGCGCTGAGCACCGCGAGGGCCTTCGGAGCGGCCTTGGCCGCTGACGGCATCACGGTGGCAACGGTCATCGACAGGGCAGCTTCACCCGAAGGGTCACCGGATCTGGGCGTGGTCCGGTCGGCGCCGCTGGCTGACGTCATGGCCCTGGCCCTGGACGACAGCGACGACGCCCTGACCGAGTCCCTCGCCCGCCAGGGAGCCGTCCAGGCCGGCCGGCCGACCTCGTTCGCCGCGGTGAGCGCATGGGTCAAGCAGACGGTGGCCGCCAAGGGGGTCGCGACGGACGGCGTCACACTGGTCGACACCAGTGGTCTCTCGGTCGGCACCCTCATGCCCGTGCGCGTCCTCGGCGACGTGCTCTCCCTGGCCGCCGGGGGACAGGACCCCGCCCTGCAGGATGTTGTGTCCCAGCTGCCCGTCGCCGGTCTGACCGGAACGCTGACCCACCGGTTCCTCAAGGGGTCGACACTCGCCGCCGCAGGGATCGTGAGGGCCAAGACCGGCACGCTGACGGGCGTCAGCTCCCTTGCCGGAACGGTCGTGGACAAGGACGGCAGGTTGTTGACCTTTGCGATCCTTGCCGACAGGGTGGCACCCGGTGTGGGAACGCTATCCGCCCGGGCGGCGTTGGACCGGTTCGTAGCCACGCTCGCAGCGTGCGGGTGTAGCTGAGGAGGGCATAGGCAAGATGACGTCATCGGATCTGGCTTCCCGGCCGACGGGCAAACCCGACACCAGCGGTTATGTCGACTGGGACTTCGCCAAGGCCACGGGGCGGCGCCTCGTCCAGGCTGGTCCTGTTGTGACGCCCGCCCAGGCAACGGCGGTCGTGGAGGCGCTGCGGTCGGCTGCCCAACGATCGCGTATCCCGGTCGCTGAGACAGCACGGATGCACTCACCTACGGGCAGCAGCCCCGTCCTGATCGTGGATCGCCCGGGCTGGATCGACGCCAACGTCGACTCCCTCCAGTCCATGCTCGAGCCCGTGGTCGCAGCCATGATCGCCAAGCGCAGGGGGCGGGCGCAGCCTGCGTCAGCCCTCGTACAGGCTGTCGGTGGCAAGGTCACCGGCGCCGAGGCCGGCGCGCTCATGTCTTTTCTTGCCACCAAGGTGCTGGGTCAGTACGACCTCGCACCCGACGGAACACCCCGCCTGCTCCTGATAGCGCCGAATGTGCTGCAGGCAGAGACCGAGATGGGGGTCGATCCCCTCGACTTCCGGCTCTGGGTCTGCCTGCACGAGGAGACCCACCGCGTGCAGTTCACGGCCGTGCCCTGGTTGCGCCAGCACGTGATCGACTCGGCCCGTCAGCTCTCCCTGGACCTCGCGCCGGACCCCGAGCAGCTCGGCGACACGATCCGCAAGCTGGCCGAGAACCTCCCTGACGCCCTCCGGAGCGGTGGCAACGGGCTGACCGACATCTTTGCCACCCCCGAGCAGCGGGTCCAGATCGCCAAGGTCACGGCCATCATGTCGCTGCTCGAGGGACACGCCGACGTGGTGATGGACGACGTGGGGCCTGCGGTCGTGCCCAGCGTCGACCGGATCCGGGCCAGGTTCCAGGAACGGCGCAAGGAGGTCGGCGGCTTCGACAAGATCCTGCGCCGTCTCCTCGGGCTCGAGGCCAAGATGCGGCAGTACCGCGACGGGGCCGCCTTCGTCCGCGCCGTCACGGCCAAGGTCGGCACCGACGGCTTCAACGAGGTCTGGACCTCGCCACAGACCCTGCCGCTGCCGGAGGAGATCGAGAACCCGTCGAGGTGGGTCCAGCGCATCCACGGATGATCGGCCCGAACCCATGACTGGACCTCATCGCGACATCGCTGCGACGCGAGTCGCCGTGCGCCGCGAGCTCGCCCGGATCGAGCAGATCGAAGCGCGCGGCCTCGTCCTCGTCGCCTGCAGCGGTGGCGCGGACTCACTGGCGCTTGCCGCGGCAGTTGCGTTCGAGGCGCCCCGGATCGGGCTGTCTGCCGGAGCAGTGATCGTGGACCACGGCTTGCAGCAAGGCTCTTCGGCGGTCGCAGACCATGGTGCCGACCAATGTCGGGGTCTGGGCCTGGACCCCGTCGAGGTGGTGACCGTGAAGGTGGCCTCCTACGGCACCGGACCCGAGGCTGGGGCGAGGGACGCGCGATACCGGGCTTTCGAAGAGGTCGCCGGGCGCGTCGGCGCGGTGGCAGTCCTGCTCGGCCACACCCGCGACGACCAGGCCGAGCAGGTCCTGCTCGGTCTCGCCCGCGGATCTGGAGCACGTTCTCTCTCCGGTATGCCGCCCAGCCGCGGGCGGTTTCTGCGTCCTTTTCTCGGCGTGGCCAGGACCACCACCGCGGCTGCCTGTGAGGCGGCCGGCCTCACGGCTTGGGTGGACCCGCAGAACAGCGACCCGGCATACGGTCGGGTTCGCGCGCGTGCCCTGCTGCCCCTTCTGGAGGCGGAGCTCGGCCCGGGGACCATTGCAGCGCTGGCGCGTTCGGCCGACCTGCTTCGTGATGACGCCGAGATTCTCGACGACCTCGCCGCGCAGGCCCGCATGGGTCTCGGTCCGGAGCCGATCGACGTGAGCGCCCTGCTGGGACTGCCCCGGGCCGTCCGAACCCGCGTCTGGCGCTTGCTCGCCGTGGAGGCGGGCTGTCCGCCGGGAGCGTTGATCGCCAGTCACGTTGACTCTCTCGACACGCTGGTCACCCACTGGCGGGGGCAGGGTCCGATCGATCTGCCGGGTCGCGTGCAGGGCAGCCGCAGCGGTGGTCGGGTGCTCGTCGCGCCAACACATCGGGTTGAATAGGCAAAGAAGTCGCTCGTCACTGTGCACGCTCGCCACCAAGTGGACTCGCCACCCAAACAGAAGTTCAAGGAGATGTTGTGGACGCTGCCCACATGGGAGCCGACCTCGAACGCGTGCTGGTCACCGAAGAGGAGATCCGGCTCAGGCTTGCTGAGCTCGCCAAAGAGATCTGGAGCGACTACGAGGGCAAGGACCTGTTGCTGGTGGGCGTTCTCAAGGGTGCGGTGATGGTCATGTCGGACCTCATGCGTGCCCTGCCCGGCACCGCGCCGATGGACTGGATGGCCGTCTCGTCCTACGGCTCGGGCACCAAGAGCTCGGGGGTCGTGCGGATCCTCAAGGACCTCGACACCGACATCACCGACAGGAACGTGCTGATCGTCGAGGACATCGTCGACTCCGGCCTGACTCTGAGCTGGATCAGGTCCAATCTGGAGTCCCGCGCCGCGGCTTCGGTGGAGATCGTCACCCTGCTGCGCAAGCCCGAGGCCGCCAAGGTCAAGGTCGACGTCAAGTACGTGGGCTTTGACATCCCCAACGAGTTCGTCGTCGGCTACGGGCTGGACTATGACGAGAAGTACCGAAACCTGCGCGACGTCGGCACCCTCGCACCTCACGTCTACGCCTGAGCACCCCTGATCCGTGGGCCCGGCGGCGACAGACCACCGCGGGTTCTGGAACACCAGCACGATGTCAGGCGTTTGACTGGCGAGAATGCCGCTCGCGGTGCGGTGTACCGTCGTCAGGGCTTCGCGGCCCTGGCTGAAGACTGCATGTGCCATGCCCGAACGATCAGAAGGGACGGGGCACCGAGCCCCCGCAGATACATGGACTACAAGCGCATCCTTCGCACCCCGGTCGTCTGGGTGGTGCTCATCTTCGGCATCGGCCTGCTGTGGCTCTCGGTCTCCGGCACCGACAGCTTCACCCGCATCGACACCTCGGCTTCCGAGAAGCTGATCAACCAGGGGGCCGTCGACTCGGCCAAGTTCGTCGGAGCCGACCAGATCGACCTCACCCTCAAGCAGGGCCAGTCGTACTCCGACGGGGACAAGATCAAGGGCGCCACCAAGGTGATGTCCTACTACGTGGCCCAACGTGGCGACAGCCTGGTGCTGGCCCTCAAGACGCACGAGCCACCCAAGGGCTACACCGACGACCCGCCGCAGCAGAACTGGCTCTTCAGCCTCCTGGCGACGATCATCCCCCTGGTCATCGTGCTGGGCCTGTTCTGGTTCCTGATGAGCCAGATGCAGGGTGGCGGCTCCAAGGTCATGCAGTTCGGCAAGAGCAAGGCCAAGCTGGCCAACAAGGACACACCCAAGGTCACCTTCGCCGATGTTGCCGGTGTGGACGAAGCCGTCGAGGAGCTGATCGAGATCAAGGAGTTCCTCGCCGAGCCGGCCAAGTTCCTCGCGGTCGGCGCGAAGATCCCCAAAGGCGTCCTGCTCTACGGCCCTCCGGGCACCGGCAAAACGCTGCTTGCCCGGGCAGTTGCCGGCGAGGCCGGCGTGCCCTTCTACTCCATCTCCGGCTCGGACTTCGTCGAGATGTTCGTCGGCGTCGGTGCCTCGCGGGTTCGGGACCTGTTCGAACAGGCCAAGGCCAACGCTCCGGCGATCGTGTTCGTCGACGAGATCGACGCCGTCGGACGCCACCGTGGTGCCGGCCTCGGCGGTGGTCACGACGAACGCGAGCAGACGCTCAACCAGCTCCTCGTCGAGATGGACGGCTTCGACGTCAAGACCAACGTCATCCTGATCGCAGCAACCAACCGGCCGGACATCCTCGACCCGGCGCTGCTGCGCCCCGGTCGGTTCGACCGGCAGATCGCAGTCGATGCACCCGACATGATCGGCCGTCACCGGATCCTTCAGGTGCACGGCAAGGGCAAGCCGCTCGCCACCGGCGTCGACCTGCTCGCGGTGGCCCGCCGGACGCCTGGTTTCACCGGCGCCGACCTGGCCAACGTGCTCAACGAGGCTGCCCTGCTCACGGCCCGAGGCAACGCAAAGCTGATCGACGATGAGGCCCTGGACGAGGCGATCGACCGTGTGGTCGCCGGCCCCCAGAAGCGCACCCGGATCATGAGTGCCCGCGAGAAGAAGATCACCGCGTACCACGAGGGCGGCCACGCGGTTGTTGCATCCGCGATGCTCAACACAGACCCGGTCACCAAGATCACGATCCTGCCCCGCGGCCGCGCCCTGGGTTACACCATGGTCATGCCATTGGACGACAAGTACTCCACGACCCGCAACGAGATCCTCGACCAGCTGGCCTTCGCCCTGGGCGGTCGGGTCGCCGAGGAGATGATCTTCCACGACCCGACGACCGGCGCCGGCAACGACATCGAGAAGGCCACCGGCCTGGCCCGACGGATGGTTACCCAGTTCGGGATGAGCGAGCGCATCGGCGCCATCAAGCTCGGCCAGGACGCGGGAGCCGAGATCTTCCTTGGCCGGGACATGGGTCACCAGCGCGACTACTCCGAGACGGTGGCTGGTGTCGTGGACGAGGAGATCAGGCGCCTGATCGAGGCTGCCCATGACGAGGCCTGGCATGCGTTGAACGACAACCGCAACGTTCTTGACGCGCTGGTGCTTGAGCTGCTCGAGAAGGAGACTCTGGGCAAGGATCAGCTCAAGGTCCTCTTTGCCGACGTGGTCAAGCGCCCCGCCCGGCCGGTATGGCTGTCAAGCGACCGTCGCCACGTCAGCGACCTGCCGCCGGTGATGACGCCAGCGGAGCGCGCGGCCATGTCCAACGGGTCAAAGACGCAGGACACGACCACGGCCGAAGAGCATCCCGCCACCGCCGTGATCGAGGTCCCCGAGGGCGGCTATGTCGACCCCAGCTCCAATTGACCTGGAACGCGCCGAGCGGGCAGTCCGCGAGATCCTTATCGCGATCGGCGAGAACCCCGATCGAGAGGGGCTGAAGGACACACCTGCCCGTGTGGCGCGGTCCTACGCCGAGATCTTCGCCGGCATGTCACGAGGGCCCGAAGACGTGCTCAAAACGACCTTCGAGATCGGTCACAACGAGCTCATCCTGGTGCGGGACATCGAGGTCTACAGCACCTGCGAGCACCATCTCGTGCCTTTCCATGGTGTCGCCCACGTTGGCTACATCCCGGGCCGCGACGGGCGGGTGACCGGCCTGTCCAAGCTGGCCCGCCTCGTGGACGTCTATGCGAGACGCCTCCAGGTCCAGGAGCGGATGACCTCGCAGATCGCCGACGCCCTGGTCGAGTTCCTCAAGCCCCAGGGCGTGATCGTGGTCATCGAGTGCGAACATCTGTGCATGTCCATGCGTGGCGTTCGCAGACCGGGGTCGCGGACCATCACCTCAGCCGTGCGCGGTCAGCTGCGTGATCCTGCGACCCGTGCTGAAGCGATGGGCCTGGTGCTGGGCAGCTCCCGGTGAGCGATCGCGCTCTCTCGCGAACGCCCTCACAGCACTCCCCACTTCTGGCCCAGCTCACCAGACCCCGGTCGCGGGTGCCGGCTGTCGTGGGCGCCCTCACCTACCTGGTCGGCCTTACCGACATCGCCTACGGTATGGCGCGTGGCTGGCGCCATCGGCTGCATCCCCTGATCGACCTGTTGCCGGGTGCCATCGCCGCAGCCTCGGCCGCGACGGTCGTGTCCGGCATACTCCTGCTTCTGCTTGCTCATGCTCTGCGACGACGCAAGCGCCGGGCGTGGCGGGCGGCCTTGGCACTGCTGGCACTGAGCGTTGTTCTCCACGCGGTCAAGTTCGAGCTCTTCGCGGTGGCCATGTCGCTGGCGTTGCTGGTCGCCCTGATCGTCTACCGGGCGGAGTTCAGGGCGTTGGGTGACCCACGCACCCGCTGGCGAGCGGTACGGACCTTCCTCGTCCTGGCCGTCGCGAGCCTCGCCGTCGGTGTGCTGATGGTGTTCCTGCTGCGTCATCGCGTGGTGGGGGGGCCGCCGAGCCTGTGGAGCATGTTCCAGGAGGTTCTCAGCGGTCTGGTGGGCCTCTACGGCCCCCTGACCTTCACCGATGAGCGTGCCGCCGACTTCGAGGGAGCCGTGCTGCTCGGTCTTGGCCTGATGACGGCCGTGACGACGATCTATCTCGCCCTGCGTTCACCTGAGCCGCGTCCGGAGCTGACCGACGCCGACGAGGCGGCCATCCGCTCCCTGCTCGGGCGGAGCCCGGACTCTCTTGGCTACTTCAACCTGCGCCGGGACAAGAGCGTCGTCTGGTCGGACTCGGGCAAGGCTGCGGTCGCCTACCGTGTCGTGTCCGGGGTGATGCTGGCCAGTGGCGACCCGCTGGGGGATCCTGAAGCGTGGCCCGGGGCGATCACCAACTTCCTGGCCGAGGCCGAGCTGCACGCCTGGACGCCGGCGGTGATCGGTTGTTCGGAGCGGGCCGGTCAGAGCTGGTGTCGTCCGACCGGCTTCAGCGCCCTGGAGCTCGGCGACGAGGCCGTGGTGGACGTGGCGACGTTCTCTCTCGAGGGTCGACCGATGCGCAACGTCCGGCAGATGGTCAAGCGGATCGAACGGGCCGGGTACACGACCGAGGTTCTTCGCGCCGGCAGCGTCTCCGAGGGGGAGCGGCGGCGTGCTCTGGTCGATGCGAATGCCTGGCGGGGCACCGAGACCGAGCGTGGTTTCTCAATGGCTCTGGGTCGGCTGGTCGACCCCGTCGACCCAGATTGCGTCTTCGTCGTGGCCCGGCAGGATGGCGTCATGCGCGCCTTTCTGCAGTTCGTCCCCTGGGGCCCGGATGGGATGTCCCTCGACCTCATGCGCCGGGACCGGACCGCGGAAGCCGGCGTCAACGAGCTGCTCATCGTGGACGCGCTGAGGTCCTGCCCCCAGCTGGGCGTCAACCGCGTCTCCCTCAACTTTGCGGCCTTCCGGTCGACCCTCGAACGCGGAGAGCGCCTGGGTGCGGGGCCCTTCCTGCGAGCATGGCGCACCGTGCTGCTGTTTGCCTCCCGCTGGTTCCAGATCGAGAGCCTGTACCGGTTCAACGCCAAGTTCCAGCCGACCTGGGTGCCGCGTTTCATCGTCTATCCCGCCGCCCGTGACCTCCCTCGCATCGCGGTGGCGGCACTCGAGGCTGAGGCGTTCCTCACCTGGCCCCATCTGCGCCGGTTCAGCGGGGCGTGACCATGAGCACTGTCGTGATGGGCGTCGTCAATGTCACTCCGGACTCGTTCAGCGACGGAGGCATGTGGTTCGCCCCCCACGCTGCCATCGCTCACGGCGTGGAGCTGCTGGAGCAGGGCGCCGACATCCTTGATGTGGGAGGTGAGTCCACCCGCCCCGGCGCCGAGCGCGTCAGCGAGGAGGAGGAGCTGCGCCGCGTCATCCCGGTGATCCGTGAGCTGTCCCGCAGCGGCGCCAGGGTCTCGGTCGACACCATGAGGGCATCGGTCGCCGCGCGTGCCCTGGATGCGGGTGCGTCCATCGTCAACGATGTCAGTGGCGGTCTGGCCGATCCGGGCATGGCTCGAGCTGTGGCGGCCGCAGGCGTGCCGTTCGTCGTCATGCACTGGCGTGGGCACAGCCACACGATGCAGGATCGGGCGTCTTACGGCGACGTGGTTGCCGAGGTGTGCCGCGAGCTGACCGGGCGGATGACCGACCTGTGCGCCCAGGGGGTGGGACGCGACCAGCTGATCCTTGATCCGGGGTTCGGCTTCGCCAAGCTGCCCGAGCACAACTGGACGCTCCTGGCTCACCTGGACGCCATCGTTTCCCTTGGGCAGCCGGTGCTCATCGGAACCTCACGCAAGACGTTCCTGGGCCGCCTGGGGGTTCCAGAGGGTGGAGAGCCGCGACCTCCTGCGCAACGGGACGCTGCAACCGCTGCCACGACAGTCGTCGCAGGGCTTGCCCGAGTCTGGGGGGTCCGTGTGCACGACGTGTCCTCGACTGTCGACGCCCTCCGTGTGGTCACGGCGATGGGGGGAGCCTGATGACGGATCGCATCGAGCTGAAAGGGATATCGGCTCGTGGCCATCACGGCGTGCTCGACTTCGAGAAGGCTGACGGACAGGAGTTCGTCGTGGATGTGGCCCTTGAGGTTGACCTTCGTCGCCCAGGTCGCAGCGACGTCCTGTCGCACACGGTCAACTACGCCGAGGTGGCTGCCGACGTCGTGTCCCTGATCACCGGGCCGTCGTTGGACCTGATCGAGGCATTGGCGGACAGGATCGCCCAGGCGGCCCTGCATCGTCCACTGGTTCAAGCGGTCGAGGTCACGGTGCACAAACCGCAGGCCCCGGTGGGAGTGACGGTCGGCGATGTCCGGGTGGTGGTGGAGCGCCATCGTGACGAGCCTGTCGTGATCGCCCTTGGTGCCAACCTCGGCGACGTGCAGGCCACTCTCGAGGCCGCTGTGCGAGCACTTGCCGATGTCGACGGCCTGCGGATCAGTGCGGTCTCGGAGCTCTTCGAAACGGATCCGGTCGGTGGTCCGGAACAGCCTGTCTACCTCAACGCAGTCGTTCTGGCGCGGACCCGGTTGGGTGCCTTCGCACTGCTCACCGAGCTTCACGCGATCGAGGCCGACCGCGGAAGGGTTCGCGAAACCCGTTGGGGTGCCAGGATGTTGGATCTTGACCTGATCCAGTACGGCGATCCCGAGACGGGTTCCGAACTGATCAGCCAGGACCCCGAGCTGATGCTTCCTCATCCTCGCGCCCACGAGCGGGCGTTCGTACTGGCGCCGTGGTGGGCGCTCGACGCCGAGGCGCAGCTGCGGGTTGGTGAGGTGCTCGTTCCGGTCAGCGACCTGCTCGAGCGAGTGGATCAGGACGGCATCCGGCCGGGCCCGCAGTGGAGTCCCTCATGGTGAGGGACGGCCGCGGCGTCTCGATCCGGCTCGTTCTGTTCCTGGGGCTGGCTACGACGGGCTTTGCCTACCTGGGGCTGCGGATCTGGGACGTGCAGGACAGTCTTGTGCTCCAGACCTCCTGGGCTGCTCTCATCGTGCTGGTGTTCATGGCATGTGGCGTCTTCTTCGCCGGGCTGCCGGTCCGTCGATTCCTGCGCGGACAGGCCATGAAGTCGCTGAACCCGATGCGAGCCATGCGTACCTTGGTGCTTGCACAGGCGGCAGCCCTGACGGGAGCGATGGTCTCCGGCTGGTACCTCGCTCAGGCTCTGGTGCTGTTGCCGGACTTCGACATCGAGTCGCGTCGCACGCTCGTGCTGCGGCTTGCGGCGTTGAGCGCTGGGGGAGTCCTGTTGGCCGTCGCCGGTCTGCTGACCCAGAGGATGTGCCGGGTGGACAAGGCCGACGACGATGACGGGGACGACAGGCACGACAGCCAGAACCACAGCCACACTCACTGACCCAACACCACTGACCGAACACCTCAGTGCGACCGTTCAAGGGGCCATTGGCAGCGAAAACGATCCTTGCACGGTGTTCGGTCGGGCTACTTGTCGACGTCTCCCACGACGAAGAACATCGAGCCCAGGATGGAGACCATGTCGGACAGGAGGTTGCCCGGCAGGACCTTCGCGAGCACCGAGACATTGTTGTATGACGCAGAGCGCAGCTTGAGACGCCACGGGGTCTTGTCGCCCCGCGATACGAGGTAGTAGCCGTTGAAGCCCAGCGGGTTCTCGGTCTGGAGGTAGACATGCCCCTCGGGCACGCGCAGGATCTTGGGCAGCTTGACGTTGACCGGCCCCTGTGGGAGCGACCCGAGGACGCCCACGCAGTGCTCGGCAATATCGAGGCTCACGTGGACCTGCTCGAGCAGACACTCCAGCCGGGCGAGACCGTCGCCGGCAGTGCGGGTGACGACCCGGCCTGGTCCGCCCTCGGCAAAGAGCTCGCCATAGGCGAGGTACGGCTCGTCGCGACGCAGGTCCATGTCGAGGCCTGATGCGCGGGCGATCGGCCCTGAAACGCCATACGCCGCAGCGGTTTCCCGGGTGAGGACTCCCACCCCGCCAGCGCGGGCGGCGATGATCTCGTTGCCGACGAGGAGGGTCTCGAGATCGGGCAGACGGTCCCGGACGGTCTTGATCGCAGCGTCGGCCCGCCCGAGCCAGCCAGCGGGGAGGTCGTCACGGAGCCCGCCGACCTGGTTGAACATGAGGTGCATCCGCCCGCCGGTGGCCTCTTCAAGCACCGCCTGAAGCTCTTCCCGCTCACGGAACGCGTAGAAGATCGGCGTGATCGCACCCAGCTCGAGGGGATAGGAGCCGAGGAAGACCAGGTGGCTCAGAACACGGGTGAGCTCGGCCAGCAAGGTGCGGGCCCAGGTGGCGCGTTCTGGCACCTCCATGCCGAGCATGGTCTCAGCCGCGAGAGCGACACCGAGCTCGTTGGCGAAGCCCGACAGCCAGTCGTGGCGGTTGGCCAGAACCATGATCTGGCGGTAGTCGCGCACCTCGAACAGCTTCTCGGCGCCGCGGTGCATATAGCCCACAATCGGCTCGGCGGTGACGATGCGCTCGCCGTCGACGACCAGTCGCAGCCTGAGAACGCCGTGTGTGGCAGGGTGTTGAGGGCCGACATTGAGCACCATGTCGGCCGTCACCAGTGCGCCCGCGCCCATTCCGACGGTGAGCTCTTGCTGTGTGGTCATAGCGGCAGTCTGGCATGCCCGCAGATCGGCGTCGGAGGCGCCGGTTGTTACCCGCGGTCGACAACATTGCTGCTCCCTGGCTGCGGAGGGCGCCGTCAGTGCACCCGGGCGAAGGCCCACAGGAAGTCGCCGAGCCCGCCCCTGGCGGTCAGCATGGTGGCGACGGAGGCTGTGCTCAGGCTCTGCAGGTATTCAGCGGGATCGCGACGTGCCAGGTCGTACGAGGGGTTCTGGCCGCTGACTCCCAGTCCTTTCAGTGCCGTTCGCTGATCGACGATCGAGTCGTGGGTCAGGGAGTCCATGGCGACGTGCGCGGTCAGGTCGCACGACCCGTCGGGGACCGGTGGCACCTGGCGCCCTAGTCTGAAGCCGGTCAGGGTGCCCGGCGCAGGTCGCGAGTCCATGGTGTGGCCGTAGTCGACGGCGACCGCGAGACCCGATGAGACCCGGGACAGCAGGTCGTCCCACGCAGTGTCCCTCGTCTGTCCGATCTCGACGCGATCGCCCTGGGCCAGCCGATCCGTCGGCCAATACCTTTGGCACCACTGGCGATCGGGGTCGGACACGATATCGCCGAGCTGCTCCTCGCCAGATGAGGGCTCCACGAGAACCTCGCGGAGGGCGCTGTCGTCGCCCATCTGGGCAATCGGGCACGGTACGACGTCAAGCCATTCGTTGGCGAAGGCCAGGGCGTCGGTGAGGCCGTTGAGCTCGTCGGGCAGCTGCGCTCCGCCGGGCGACTGCACCCATCCGATGGGCTCGCTGAGGTCGGGGCGGGCGACGATGTCGACACCGATGCAGCGGATGTGGGGGCCCTGCCGATGGACCTGCTCGAGCAGCTCGCCGCGGCCACAACCCACGTCCACGAACGTGTCGAGGCCCTCCTGCTGCATCAGCTTCAGCAGGGCCCGGGCAAGCAGCTCCCCGATCTGTGGGATCCCCTGGGAGGCCGTCGCGAAGTGGCCGGCTGGTCCGACGCCCTGACGATAGAAGCCTCTTTGGCCATAGAGGGCCTGATCCCATGCCTGCATCCACGGCGTCCACGTCACGGGCAGTACGGTACGGCGCGCCACAAAGGACTAGCGTTTCGGGCGTGAGCGACCTGCCTGTTGCTAGTGAACGACCCGCCAGGCTCGACGTCGGCATCGTCGGCACCGGCCGCGTCGGCGCGGTCCTCGGTGCGGCGCTCCAGCAGGCGGGCCACCGGCTGGTGGCCGTCTCGGGCGTCAGCGAGCTGTCACGGGAGCGGGCGGCGGCGCTGCTGCCCGGCATACCCGTCATGTCGGTCGAGGAGGTCGTCGCCCGGGCCGAGCTGGTGCTGCTAACGGTTCCTGATGACGTCCTCCCCGGTCTGATCGGCGGGCTCAGTGCCACGAGCTCGTGGCAGGCCGGACAGCTCGTGGTGCACACGTCGGGCCGCTATGGCGCGGCGATCTTCGACGCCGCTGCGGGTCACCACGTGCTCGGGCTGGCGTTGCACCCGGCGATGACGTTCACGGGCACGTCGATGGATCTGCCACGCCTCGTTGACTGCTGCTTCGGCATCACGGCCCCGGCCCCACTACGGCCGGTCGCAGAGGCGCTCGTCGTGGAGATGGGCGCCGAGCCGGTATGGATCGAGGAACGGGACCGGCCGATGTACCACGCCGGGCTCTCTCACGGCGCAAACCACCTCGTGACGTTGGTGGCGCAGGCGATGCAGGTCGTGGCCTCGGCGGGGGTGCAGGAACCGCAACGGCTGATCGCCCCGCTCCTGCAGGCAGCCCTCGACAACGCGCTTCGGCTGGGTGACGGCGCACTTACCGGGCCGGTCGCGCGCGGTGATGCGGGTACGGTTGCTGCGCACCTGGAGCAGCTGAACCGGCAGACCCCAGACATCCGGCCGACGTATGTCGCGCTGGCCCGTGCGACCGCAGAACGGGCGCTGGCCAGCGGGCGGCTGACGGCGTCCGATGCCGAGCCCCTGCTCGACATCCTCGCCGCGCCGGAGGAGTAACCGTGACCGAGACCTTTGACAGCACTGTGAGCTCGACGAGTGAGGCCAGTGCTTCCCATGCTTCCGGCACCGGGCCGATAATTGCGCGGACCCGTGCGGAGCTCAAGGCCGCTCGCGCGCAGCTCGGTGGTGGCGACGTCGGGGTGGTCATGACGATGGGCGCTCTCCATGAAGGACACGCGACGCTGATCCGCCGCGCGAGGGCCAGGGAGCAGCACGTCATCGTGACGATCTTCCTCAACCCCTTGCAGTTCGGTCCACGTGAGGACCTCTCGCGCTATCCCCGAATGGTCGATGCCGATCTGGAGATCTGCCGGCGCGAGGGTGTTGACGTGGTCTTCCTGCCGACTCCCGATGTCATCTATCCGGACGGCGAGCCAGGGGTGCGGGTCTCTGCCGGGCCGCTCGGAAGCGTCCTGGAGGGTCAGGCCCGCCCGGGCCACTTCGACGGGGTGCTGACAGTGGTGGGCAAGCTTCTCCACCTCACCGGCGCCAACCGTTCGTACTACGGCCAGAAGGACGCGCAGCAGCTGCTACTCATCCGCCGGATGGCGCGCGACCTAGACTTTCCTGTCGAGGTGGTCACAGCGCCGACCGTGCGCGAGGCCGATGGACTGGCGATGAGCAGCCGCAACATGTATCTCACAGAGTCGGACCGGGACACCGCACTGTGCCTGTCCCGGGCGCTGAGGGCTGGCGCTGCCGCGGCAGCGGAGGGACCCTCGGCCGTCCGCCGCGCAGCGCGCGCCGTCGTCGTCAAGGAGCCACTGGCCCTCATCGACTACCTGGTGCTTGTCCACCCGTCGACGCTGGAGGACGTGCCGGAGTGGTACCGCGGCGAGGCCCTCCTGGCCGTAGCGGGGCGGGTGGGGACAACCCGGCTGATCGACAACATCCCGATCAGCGTGGGGCCCGGCGGCGGCGCGCTCGAGGTCTTCTCGGAGAACGCCGGCCGCGACCAACCACGGGTGAACCCTGTCAGCACCGAGGGCCCGTGATCGGTTGAAGCCTCTCAGGTGCAACCCTTGAACCCTCTGAACGCAAGGACGTCGACGTGCAGCGCACCATGCTCTATGCCAAGCTCCATCGGGTCACGGTCAACCAGTCCGACATGAACTATGTCGGCTCGGTGACCATCGATCGGACCCTGCTCAAAGCCTCCGGGATGCTGCCGGGTGAGCGCGTGGATGTGGTCGACGTGACCAATGGGAGCCGACTGACGACCTATGTGATCGAGGGCGAGGCCGACTCTGGGCAGATCTGCATCAACGGCGCGGCCGCCCACCTGATAGCACCCGGCGACATCGCGATCATCATCTCCTACGCCCAGATGGACGAGGTGGAGGCCCGGACCTTCGTGCCCCGTGTGGTGTTCGTCGACCACGACAACCGGATCGTCGAGATGAGCGGTGACCCGGGGTCCGTTCCCGACGGGGTCGGGCTCAGGTCATCAGGTTCGTCCCGGGGTCAGTTGTGACGCTGCGCATCCCGGCCCGGCTCACGGCGCCGGAGCCGGGTTGGGTCACCTCGGCCGATGTGATCGTCGTCGGATCGGGTATCGCCGGCCTCACTGCGGCGCTGCGTCTGCGCCAGCGGGTGGACCGAGTGCTGCTGGTCACCAAGACGGTGCTCCCCGAGGGTTCGACGCAATGGGCCCAAGGTGGCATCGCTGCTGCTCTGGATCCCGGGGACTCGCCGGAAGAACATCTCCATGACACCTTGCTGGCCGGCGCGGGTGTCTGCGACGAGGACGCTGTTCGCATCCTGGTCTCCGAAGGTCCGGCGCGCGTCCGTGAGCTCGTGGGTCTAGGCGCAGAGTTCGATCGTGGGCCGGATGGCAAGATCTCGCTCACGCGCGAAGGCGGTCACCGCCGGGACCGCATCGCCCATGCAGGGGGGGACGCGACCGGCAAAGAGATCTCCCGGGCTCTGATCGCGGCGTTGGACGCGGTCCTGGACGACCCCGGGATCGAGGTTCTCGAGCACGCGCTCGTTGTGGATCTGTTGCAGGACAAAGACGCTCGGGTTTGTGGTGTCACCCTGCACGTCATCGGCGAGGGCCAGATCGATGGCGTTGGCGCGGCTCGTGCCCGAGCCGTGGTCTTTGCCACCGGGGGGATCGGGCAGGTTTATTCGGCGACCACCAACCCGTCCGTGGCCACGGGCGACGGCCTCGCGGCGGCCTTGAGGGCTGGCGCCGTGATCGCCGATCTCGAGTTCGTCCAGTTCCACCCGACCGTGCTCTGGCTGGGTGAGGGGTCGAGCGGCCAGCAGCCGCTGATCTCCGAGGCGGTGCGCGGGGAAGGCGCCTTCCTGGTGGACGGGGACGGCGTGCGTTTCATGAAAGGGGTCCACGAGCTCGCGGATCTTGCGCCCCGAGATGTCGTGGCCAGGGCCATCGTCGCGCGGATGGCGCAGACCGGAGCAGACCACGTCTTCCTCGATGCCCGGCATCTCGGCAAGAAGTTCCTCGAGAAGCGGTTCCCCTCCATCGTCGCCCGCTGCCGAGAGCTGGGCTTCGACCCGGTGAGCGAGATGCTGCCCGTGGCTCCGGCGCAGCACTACGCCAGTGGGGGAGTCCACACCGACCACGTTGGTCGGACCAGCCTGGCTGGGCTCTATGCCTGCGGGGAGGTCTCATGCACGGGTGTCCACGGCGCCAACCGGCTTGCCTCCAACTCGCTGCTCGAGGGACTGGTCTTCGCACATCGCATTGCCGACGACATCACGGCCCGCCTGTCCGCGGGACAGCTGAGGCCGACCGAACCCCTGGCGCCTGCTCAAGACACCACGCTGGTCGCCAGCAAGGAACGGACGGAGATCCAGCGGGCCATGACCCTCGGCACCGGTGCTGTGCGTTCGGCCGACTCGATGTCCCGGGCGACCAAGACCCTGCAGGCCATCGCGGACACGGCGCGGGAGACTACAGGAGACCCTCGTTCGTGGGAGACCTCCAACCTGCTGCATGTGGGACAGCTTCTGACCGCCATGGCCACCCTGCGCGAGGAGACGCGCGGTGGTCACGTGCGATCGGACTTCACCGACCGCGATGATCTGCGCTGGCTCGGAAACACCCATGCCGTGCGCGAGCGCGACGGTTCGATCA
>DATCQG010000029.1:0-27649 GCA_036569625.1 Dermatophilaceae bacterium
CGCCCTGGCTGTGCTGCTGGTTCGGCTCCACCTGACAGGCTTGTGGTGGGGCGACGTGTCCTTGTCCAACACCTTGTTCCGCCGGGATGCGGGTGCGTTTGCGGCATACCTCGTTGATGCCGAGACCGGCGAGATCCGCAACAAGCTCTCCGAGGGGCAGCGCGAGCACGACCTCGAGATCGCCCGGGTCAACATCGCCGGGGAGCTGATGGATCTGGCGGCCGGGGGGTTCCTGGGCGAGTCGGTCGACCCGATCGAGATCTCAGAGACCATCGTCGACCGCTACCGCTGCCTGTGGCTCGCCCTCACCGAGCGCGAGCGGTTCGAGCAAGGCGACCGGTGGCGGGTCGAGGAGCGCATCCGTCGTCTGAACGAGCTCGGCTTCGACGTTGACGAACTGTCGATCTCCACCGACATTGGTGGAACCACCATTCAGATCCAGCCGAAAGTCGTTGATGCAGGCCATCATTCGCGCCGACTGTTTCGCCTGACCGGTCTCGACGTCGAGGAGAACCAGGCCCGCCGCCTGCTCAACGACCTCGATGCCTACCGCGCATCACAGGATCGCCAGAATGACGACGAGGAGATGGTGGCCCATGACTGGCTGTCCCGGATCTACGAGCCGATCACCCGCACCGTTCCCCGTGACCTGACCCGAAAGCTGGAGCCGGCCGAGGTGTTCCACGAGGTTCTCGAGCACCGTTGGTACATGTCCGAGACCGCAGGGCGCGATATCCCGATCGAGGCTGCCATCGCCGACTACGTCAAGACTGTCCTGCCCGGAAAGCCAGACGAGGCAGCGGTCCTGGGCGTCGACACGATCGAGATGCCGGTGGTGGCGATCTTCCCCGAGATGAAGCTGCCCCAGCGCTAGGGCATCCCTGGTCGGCAGGGAATCAGGCGGGAGACAGCCAGGTCCAGCCGGGCACGTTGCGCAGGACCCAGAACGCAAGGATCAGGCCAAGCACGCCGTGCAACACCCAGGCCGGCGCCAACCAGCGAGTGGGGCGCCCGGTGATGGTTCGCCGGAGCCAAAGCAACCAGGTGACCGCGAGATATCCGAACGCCACGACCGCAAACGGGTTGCGGGCCAACGCCGTGATGACGTCGCCGTGCCCAAGTGCGTTCAACGCCCGCAGTGCGCCGCACCCCGGGCAGTACCACCCGGTGACCGCAAGGAACGGACAGGTCGGGTAGTGACCAGCGGCATTGGGATCGACAGCCGTCACATATCCGGCGCCGATCAGGCCCACTGCCCCGAGCCCAAGCGGAAGCAACACTCGGCGCCGACCGCCCGTGAGGACGGTCGACGCCGAGTGTGAGACCACGTGCATCAGGGGATCCGAACGTTCAAGAGCAGGTGGGTCAGGACCCGATCGACTTGCTCGAGCTGGCAAGCAGGATGAAGAAGAGCACATAAGAGGACGACGACGACGACCCAGGCGATGGCAGACAACATGGCGAACTTCTTGGCCTTCTCCGAGGCGGCCTGGGCACCGGCTACATCCCCCGTGGCCCACTTGCTGTTGACCTGGGTGGAGAAGACGATCGAGACAACGCCCAGGGGCAGGCAGCACAGAACCGTGGACAGAATCGCCCAGACGAGATAGTTGGGCGGCGCAGTGCCCTGAACGCCTCCGTAGCCAAACGAGGGTGGCGGCGGTGGTGGAGGCGGCGGAGGGGTGCTGCCGTAGTCGGACATGCGAGACCTTTCGTCGTGGGTGCGGCACACGCGCAGGCGCGGCTGACGATGACGCTATCGGACCAGCCACGCCCATGGCGGCTTTATGGGGCCTGACGGCAGTAGACCGGCAGAGGCGTCACCCTCACAACGCGCGGCGGCGGGCCACTTCATACAGGGTGACGCCGGTGGCGATGCCGGCGTTGAGGGACTCCACGGCCGAGGACATCGGGATGGACACGATCTGGTCGCAGGTCTCGCCGACCAGGCGCGACAGCCCCTTGCCCTCGGAGCCGACCACGATCACCAGCGGCTCCTTGGCCAGCTCGAGCTCGGGCAGCTGCACGTCTCCATCCATGTCGAGTCCCAGGACGAAGAAGCCGGCCTTGCGGTAGTCCTCCAGGGTCCGGGTGAGGTTGCTGCACTGGGCGACAGGGATGCGAGCGGCCGCACCGGCGGAGGTCTTCCACGCGCTGGCGGTCATCCCCACCGAACGCCGTTCCGGCACAACGACTCCGTGGCCCCCGAAGGCGGCCACCGAGCGGATGATCGCACCCAGGTTGCGGGGGTCCGTGATGCCGTCGAGAGCAACGATCAGCGGTATGCCGGGCATCTGGGGGTTCACAAAGTCGTTCGGGTGGGCGTAGGTATAGGCCGGAACCTGGAGGGCCAGACCCTGGTGAACTCCACCGTCGGTGAGCCGGTCGAGCTCGCCGCGTGGGGTCTCCAGGATCGAGATGCTGCGGCCGGTGGCGATCTTGAGTGCCTCACGGACCCGGTCGTCCGACTCGAGCCGGCCGGCGACGTACATCGTGGTCACGGGGATGTCCGCCCGCAGCGCCTCCAGCACGGAGTTGCGGCCATAGACGATCTCACTGGATCCCTTGGTCCGACGGGTCGAACCGGAGCCACCGCTGCGGGCAGGACGGGCAGGGCGGGCGCCCGGGGCAGCAGCGCGTTTGGCTCCGCGGACCCCGTCCTTGTGCGCCGGGTGCTTCGTGCGCTCGGTGGCTTTGGGTGTGGCACCGCGCGCCTCGAGACCCTTGCGTCGTTGGCCGCCGCTGCCTGTGCTCGGACCCTTCTTGGATCCGCGGACGGCGCCTCGGCGCTGAGAGTTACCAGGCATGTTCGGTCGCCTTTCAGACGTCGGTACGGCGGGCCAGCGACCAGCGCGCGCCAGAAGCGGTGTCCTCGACAGCGATGCCCGCTGCCGTGAGCTGATCGCGGATCTGGTCCGCAGCGGTGAAATCGCGTGCCGAACGGGCAGCCGCTCGGGCCTCGATGCGGTCCTTCACGAGCGCATCCAAGGCGCTCATCGCATCGTCGACTCCGTTGCCAGCAGCCGAGTTCCACTGCGGATGAAGGGGATTGACGCCGAGAACCTCGGTCATGGCAACAACCTGCAGACCCAGCTCCTGTGCCAAGTCGTCGTCGCCCTCGTCGAGCGCGGTGTTGCCAGCTCGCACGGTCTCGTGGATGACCGCGAGCGCGCCGGAGACGTTGAGGTCATCGTCCATGGCCGCCGCGAACTCCGGTGGGAGCTCCGTGCCGTACTCAAAGTAGCCGCCGCCCAGGGCGCGCCGCAGGAAGCCCTCGATGCGGTCAACTGCCGCCTCGGCCTCGCGAAGTGACCCCTCGTGATACTCGATGGTGGAGCGGTAGTGCGCAGCGCTCAGGTAGTAGCGGACCGCGAGCGGACGCGCGACCTTGGTGACCTCGCTGACGAGCAGTGCGTTGCCCAGCGACTTGCCCATCTTCTCGCCGCTGACGGTGACCCACGCGTTGTGCAGCCAGTAGTTGGCGAAGCCGAGGCCTGCCGCGCGCGACTGGGCCTGCTCGTTCTCGTGGTGCGGGAAGCGAAGGTCGACGCCTCCGCCGTGGATGTCGAAGGCGTCGCCCAGGTACTTTCGCGCCATCGCCGAGCACTCCAGGTGCCAGCCCGGACGGCCCTGACCGTATGCCGTCGGCCAGCTCGCCGTCTCCGGCTCACCCGCCTTGTGGCCCTTCCACAACGCGAAGTCGCGGGGGTCACGCTTGCCGCGAGGATCGGCGTCCGCAGCCGCCTCCATGTCGTCGATCCGCTGGTGGGTCAGGTCCCCGTATGCCGGATAGCTGCGGACGTCGAAGTAGACGTCGCCACTGCCGTCCTCGGCGGCATAACCGTGGCCCTTGTCGATCAGGATCGACATGATCTCGGTCATCTCGGGGATGTGCCCCGTCGCGCGCGGCTCGTAGGTCGGGCGAAGGACACCAAGCAGGTCGAGCGCATCGTTGGTCGCACGTTCGTTGATGTAGCTCCAGGCCCACCAGGGCGTGCCTGCTTCGGCGGACTTGGCCAGGATCTTGTCGTCGACGTCGGTGACGTTGCGGACCAGGGTGACGTCATAGCCGTGGCCGCGGGTGAGCCAACGGCGCAGAATGTCGAAGGCGACGGCAAAGCGGACATGCCCGATGTGGGGCGCGCCCTGGGTCGTGAGCCCGCAGACGTAGATGCCGGCCTTGCCCTCGGTGATCGGGACGAAGTCGCGCAGCTCTTGCGTGGCGGTGTCGTACAGGCGGATGCTCACCGGGCAAGGTTACCGGCGAGCCGAGTGCCGCCGCGCCAGCCGTTGAACTCCCAGCCACGTCAGGCATCATGCCTTCGTGGATAACCAAGTGATCGTCGTCGTGGCCCAGTACGCGCTCTTTGTGGTTGCAGCCGCAGCCGCAGTGGTCTGGTTGATGGCCTCTCGATCGGACAAGGTGAGCCTGGCCGTCGAGGCTCTGGTCGCGATGGTCCTGGTCGCCGTGATGGTCAAGGTCGCTGGCGCAGTTCACGTCGATCCCCGGCCGTTCGTTGCGAACCCAGCAGTCAAGCCGTTGTTCCCCCACCCTGCCGACAACGGATTCCCCTCGGACCACACGGCATTGGCCACCGCCATCTCGGTCGTGGTCTGGCAGTACCGGCGCAGGGTGGCGTGGGCGATGGTGGTCCTCAGCGTCCTGATCGGCGCCGCCCGCGTGGCCGCCCACGTGCACCACACCCAGGACATCCTCGCGGCGCTCGTCATCGGTATCTCGGCAGCCGCCGTCGCGCTTCTGCTGTGGCGCCGGGGAATCAAGCCGCGGCTGCCCGGAAGCCTGCGCACTATCACCCGCTGAGGGTGAGGGGTCAGAGCTAGCGTGCCGGCGAGGCGAAGACGATGGCGGTGGCGATCGCCGCGATGCCCTCGCCGCGACCGGTGAGCCCGAGGCCGTCGGTGGTTGTCGCCGAGATCGACACCGGTGCCATCACAGCCATGTGCAGCACCTCCTGAGCCTCGAGGCGGCGTGGGCCCAGCTTCGGCTGGTTACCGATGATCTGGACGGCGATGTTGCCGATGACAAAGCCGGCGTCGGCAACCATCCGTGCGGCCTGCTTCAGCAGCGTGACGCCGGAGGCATCTGCCATCTCCGGGCGGTCGGTGCCGAAGTGGGTGCCCAGATCTCCCAGCCCAGCAGCCGAGAAGAGCGCGTCGCAGACAGCATGGGCGGCGACGTCGCCATCCGAGTGGCCGGCCAGCGCGCGCTCACCCGGCCAGGTCAGCCCCGCGAGTGACAACGTTCGGTCATCGTCCGCGAACGAGTGGACGTCCACGCCGATTCCTATGCGTGGCAGCGGGTTCGCGAGAGAGACGCGACCTGTGCGGGGCTGTGGGCTAGTTGTCATGGATGCCATCCTGCATCAGCGCTGTCGCGACGGCGAGGTCGAGGGCGGAGGTGACCTTGAAAGCCCGGGGGTCGCCGTCGACGACGAGCACGTGCCCCCCGATTCGCTCAACGAGCCCGGCGTCGTCGGTGGCATGGCCGCCGCTCGCGTGGGCGTGCTCGAGCACCTCGCGCAGGAAACCCTGCGGGGTCTGTATACCGCGTAGCGGCTCGCGGTCGGGGGTCTCCCTGACGCGCCCCTGGTCGTCGACCACCTTGATGGTGTCGGTCACTGCGAGGCCCGGGACCACCGCGGGATGACCAGCCCGCACGGCGTGGATCACCCGGGCGAACAGCTCCGCGGGCGCCAGAGCGCGGGCCGCGTCATGAACCAGGACGATGCCGTCGTCAGGGTGAAGGGCTGCGAGCCCTGCCTTCACCGAGGCATCCCGATCAGCACCCCCGGCAACGACTTCCACCCGGGGGTCCTCACCGGCGATGTCGCGGGCCACTCGAAGGTGGGATGCGGGTGCCACGACGATGACATGGGCAACCTCGACACAGGCCAGAACGCCCCGCAGCGCGTGGGCCAGCAACGGCTCACCGCGCAACGGAGCGAATGCCTTGGGCGTGTCGGCACCGAGCCGCACACCATGGCCGGCGGCGACCACGATCACAACGACCTTCACAGTGCCACGACACCCACAACGTCACCATGCCACAACGTCAAGATGTGACAACGACCTTCAGGAGGCGAGAACCTCGTCAAGGATGGCCTCGGCCTTGTCCTCATTGGTCTTCTCGGCGAGCGCGAGCTCGCTGACGAGGATCTGACGAGCCTTGGCGAGCATCCGCTTCTCGCCGGCGGACAGCCCACGGTCCTTGTCACGACGCCACAGGTCGCGCACGACCTCGGCGACCTTGATCACATCGCCGGACGCGAGCTTCTCGAGGTTGGCCTTGTAGCGCCGCGACCAGTTGGTCGGCTCCTCGGTGTGCGCAGCGCGCAGCACCTCGAAGACGCGCTCCAGCCCTTCGGGGCCCACGACGTCGCGGACACCCACGAGATCGCAGTTCTCGGCCGGGACCTCGATGGTCAGATCGCCCTGAGCGACATGGAGCACGAGGTACATCTTGTCCTCGCCCTTGACGGTGCGAGTCTTCATTTGTTCGATCAATGCCGCACCGTGATGCGGATACACAACCGTTTCGCCAACCTTGAACGCCATCTGGTGGAACCCCTTTCGCAACCTCAAGAGTAACACGTGACAGCAACATTACGGAATCGCCGAGGTCGTGTTTGTGCAGGTCAGAGGCACAATGAAGGCGGATTTTGGGCCGTTCACAGTCTTGACAGAACGCCGATTCACGTGCATCGCTGGTGATAGTCACACGGAGCTCGCAGGAACGTACTGCCTTCGCGAGGGCCGAGCGGTAGGCTGCCAACCGTGAAGCGTCGACTCCTCCGCAACGCAAGAGCCGCCGCGCTCAAGGGCATTTCCGGCACCCATGTCCGCACCGCGGCAACGGTGGCCGGAGCAGTTCTGGCCCTGTCCGGCTGCCAGGTCATGTCGCCGATCCAGACCACTGTGCCCTACCAGTCGGCCGACGGTGTGGCCGTTGACCTGGGCGATGTGCAGATCCGCGACCTCGTGGTCGTCACGGCGACCAGGGGCGGGGCAGGCACACTGTCCGGCCTGGTGGTCAACAAGAGCACCGAGCCGGTCACGGTCACCTTCACCACAGGCCCCGGGGTGGACGCTTCCGCCAGAGCCATCATCCCCGCAGGAGCGCCGATCCGGCTCTCGGGAGTCCAGGGCTCTAGGCCCGTCACGATCCCGAGCCTCCCCGCTGCGCCGGGTGACATGGTCAAGGTCATCGTCAGCACCCCTGACGCAGGTGCCCCCGTCGTGTCCGTGCCGGTCCTGCCCCCCACCGGCTACTACTCGAGCATCACCCCCGCCCCGCTCCAGACCATCGGGCCTTGAAACCAGCTCGAACGGGAAACAGCGCGAAGGATTTGGGTCATCAGAACGACCACCATCCTTCGCGTTTCCCGATGCGACGGGCTTCAGCGAGTCTCGAACTTGTAGCCCAGGCCGCGCACCGTGACGATCAGCTGCGGGCTCGCCGGGTCGGCCTCGACCTTGGCGCGCAGCCGCTTGACGTGCACGTCAAGGGTCTTGGTGTCGCCGACGTAGTCGCTGCCCCACACCCGGTCGATCAGCTGCGACCGGGTCAGCACCCTCCCCGCGTTGCGCAGCAGCATCTCGAGCAGCTCGAACTCCTTGAGCGGCAGTGCGGTGTCCTGCCCCTTGACAGTGACGACGTGCCGCTCGACGTCCATCCGCACCGGGCCCGACTCGAGCGTGACCGGCTTCAGCTCCTCTGGCTCCTGGCCGCGACGCAGAACGGCCTTGATCCGGGCCAGCAGCTCGCGACTGGAATAAGGCTTGGTGACGTAGTCGTCCGCCCCGATCTCCAGCCCGACGACCTTGTCGATCTCGCTGTCCTTGGCGGTCAGCATGATGACCGGCACGGAGGAGCGCAGCCGCAGCGCGCGGCATACGTCCATCCCTGACAGCCCCGGGAGCATGAGGTCGAGCAGCACCAGGTCCGCGCCACGCCGGTCGAAGTCCTCCAGCGCAGCCGGCCCGGTCTCGGCGACCGCCACCTCGTAGCCCTCCTTGCGCAACATGTAGGACAAGGGGTCCGAGAACGACTCCTCGTCCTCGACCAGCAGGATGCGCGTCATTGTGTGACCTCTCGTGGGCGAAGGCCGGTCGTCGGGATCTCCGAAGCACCAGCGGGTATGACGGGTGCGGCGTCGCCTGCCCGGGGGCTGGGAGCTGCGGGAAGTCTCATGGTGAACGTCGAGCCGTGGCCGGGCTCGCTCCAGACCGTAACCTCTCCGCCGTGGTTTGCGCAGATGTGCTTGACGATGGCCAGCCCCAACCCGGTTCCGCCGGTCTCACGGGACCTGGCCGTGTCGACACGGTAGAAGCGCTCGAAGATGCGGGTCTGCTCGCTCTCGGGGATGCCCCGCCCCTGGTCGGCAACTGCGATCTCGACCAGCCGCTCCTGTGAGCGAACGCTGACCGCAACCCTGGTGCCCGGCGCGGAGTAGTTGACGGCGTTGGCGACGAGGTTGCGGATGGCCGTGGTCAACAGCTCGGCATCGCCGAAGACCTCAACCCCCAGGGCCAGGGATGTGACGATCTCGACCCCTCGTGACTCGGCCAGGAGGGTGGACTGCTCGACGGCCTCCGTGGCGACAACGCCGACCTCCACCCGCTGGGGTTCGTGGAGCGTGTCGGCGATCTGAAGCCGCGAGAGGTCGACGATGTCCTGGACCAGATGGGTCAGTCGGGTGCTCTCCACCTGCATCCGTCGGGCAAATCGGGCCACCGCCTCGGGGTCGTCGTTGGCTTCGAGGACAGCCTCCGCCAGCAGAGCCAGACCGCCGACCGGCGTCTTGAGCTCGTGGCTGACGTTGACCAGGAAGTCGCGACGGGTCTCCTCGACCCGCCGGTCCTTTGTGCGATCGTCCACGAGCACGAGCACGTACTCGCTGCCCAACGGAGCCACCCGGGCGCCAACCATGATCCGGCCGCGCCCCAAGGGACCCCGGGACAGGTCGAGCTCGACCTCCCTGATGACGCCGTCGCGGCGGACCTGCCGAGCCAGATGCCGCAGCTCGTCGTGGACAAGGTCGTCATTTCGGACCAGGCCATGAGCGACCGCCCAGGGGCTGGCGCTGATGACGGCGTCGGCGGTGTCCAGCACAATCGTCCCTGAACGCAGGACGGCCAGCACTGCGGAGACACCGGCGGGCAGGGCGCGAGGATCAGGCGTCGGCGGGACCCGGCGCTGCGAACGCTCGGAAAGGCGCACCAGAGCCACAGAGATCGCGCCGGTGGCCAGGCCGAACACGCCACCGAGAACTGCCGCAGCCGTGGGGTCCACGACACTCAGCCTACGCACGAAGGGGCCGTCGGCCCGGCGATATGCGTGCGGGCGGGCACCCGGGCCCCTACTGTTCACCTCAACGCCGAAGACCGTTCACCGATAACGCCAAGGACCGTTCACCGCAGGATGCAAGCCTGCGGCGGGCACGCACTGGCGCGCGCACGGCATCCGAGACCCGGCACCACAGTGAACCGCGTGACAGGTAAGAAAAGGACACACATGCGCAACTCCTTCCACGAGGACCTGGAAAAGATCACCGACCAGCTGGTCGAGATGACCCGACTGGCAGGGTCCGCCATGTCACGGGCTACCACGGCGCTTCTTGATGCCGACCTGAACATGGCCGAGAGCGTCATCGCCGCGGACGAGCAGATCGACGCCCTGCGCCGTGAGCTCGATGATCTCTCGATCGACCTGCTTGCCCGTCAGCAGCCGGTTGCCACGGACCTGCGGATGGTGGTCACGGCGATGCGGATGAGCGCCGACCTCGAGCGGATGGGGGATCTCGCGAGGCACGTGGCCAAGGTGGCCCGGCTGCGCTACCCGAACTCCGCCATCCCGCCGATGATGCGCTCCACCGTCCTGGAGATGGGTCAGGTGGCCGAGCGGATCGTGGCCAAGGCCGGATCGGTCATCGCCGGCAAGGACATCGACTCCGCGCTCACTCTGGAGCGTGACGACGACGAGATGGACCGCCTGCATCGGGACATCTTCAACATGCTGATCGACGGCAAGTGGACTGCAGGCACCGAAGCAGCGGTAGACGCGACCTTGGTCAGCCGCTACTACGAGCGTTTCGCCGACCACGCGGTTTCCGTCGCGCGACGGGTGGTCTACCTGGTCACCGGCGAGTGGCAGACCGGCCACGAACCGGACGACGACGACGAGCTGTAGCCGAACAGCCAAGCGCTCGAAGCTCGAGGTCAGCGGCCCTGGTAGGCGACAGGGTCACCTGCCCTGGTTGGCGACGGCCTCGGCAGCGGCTTTGGCCGCCTCGGGGTCGAGGTACTCCCCACCCACGGTGAGCGGCTTGAGGTCGTCACCGAGTCGGTAGACGAGCGGCATACCCGTGGGGATGTTGAGGGCGGGGATGTCCTCGTCACTGATGCCGTCGAGGTGCTTGACGATCCCGCGCAGGCTGTTGCCGTGGGCCGCGACCAGGACCGTCCTGCCAGCGCGCAGGTCGGGCACGATCGCACCCTCCCAGTAGGGCAGCATCCGCGCGATGACGTCCTTGAGGCACTCGGTGAGCGGCGGCCCGCCCTCGATGTCGGCGTAGCGCGGGTCGTTGGCCTGGCTGAACTCGTCGTCAACCGGCTGCGGCGGCGGCGGGACGTCGAAGGAACGGCGCCAGGTCATGAACATCGTCTCGCCGTACTGCTCGAGGGTCTCTTTCTTGTTCTTGCCCTGCAGCGCGCCGTAGTGGCGTTCGTTCAGGCGCCATGAACGCTTCACCGGGATCCAGTGGCGGTCGGCGGCGTCCAGGGACAGGTTGGCGGTGGTGATAGCCCGACGCTGCAGCGACGTGTGCACCACATCGGGGAGCAGACCGGCCTCCTTGAGCTGCTCACCGCCGCTCACGGCCTCGGCCCGGCCCTTGTCGGTGAGGTCGACATCGACCCAGCCGGTGAAGCGATTCTGGGCGTTCCACTCGCTCTCGCCGTGGCGCAGGAGGATGAGCGTGAAGGGTGCGGCAGTGGTCATGCGCGTGAGTCTATTTGCTCACCCCCACCCCACAGAACACCGCCGCGGCACCGTTTCGGGGGCCAATCGGCCCAGAAACGGTGCCGCCGGGGTGTTCGGTCACTCTGTTTCCGTCACTCTGTTTCGGTCACTCGAGGAGGTGGCGGAAGGCCTCGAGGTTACGGGTGGACTCCCCGCGCGAGATGCGCCAGGCCCACTCCTTCTTCATCGACTCCAGGAATCCCAGGGCCAACAGCTCGTTGAAGGGGCCGTCGGCAGCATCCAGGACCACCCCGAGAATCTGGTCGAGGTATGCCGCGTCGACCCCCGCGAGCGGCACGCGCCCGGTGACGAAGACGTCGCCGGACTTGTCGATCCCGTAGGCGAGCCCGGGCATCGCGAGGTTGCGACGCAGCAGGTAGGCGTAGACGGCCGCGTGGTTCTCGTCCGGGTTGCGCACGACGAAAGCAGAGATCGACAGGGACCGCTCGCCGACGACAACCGAGCACACGGTCTTGAGCTTTTTCTCCCCCGGCAGCGTGACGACCAACTCCCCCGGGCGCCCGCCGAGCTCCCACTCGATGCCGGTCTCGTCAAGGAACCTGCGTACCGACTCCTGTACGTCGGCACTGCCCGCCGGGCTGGTGTGGGCCCTCCCGCCGGGCGTGTTCGCGGTCTCGGGATCAGTGTTCGCGGTCTCCGGATCGGTGTCTTCGGTCACGGGATCACGGCGGCCGGGGTGCCGACCAGCCCCAGAGCATCCTCGATCGGTGAGGCGGTCCGCGCGAGCATGGACTCCGTGTAGACCTCCAGCAGCCGGTCGGTGGTGCGCTCCCAGCTGAACGCCGAAGCGTGCTCGACGCCCAGGCGGCTCAGGTCCCCTCGCCGATCGGGGTTTTCGAGCAGGCTCTCGAGTGCGGCGCTCCAAGCGGGCGTCTGGTGTCCCTTGATGAGCAGCCCGGCATCGCCGACGGCAAAGGGCAGGCCACCGACGGCAGCGGCGATGACCGGCGTCCCGCTGGCCTGGGCCTCGATGGCGACCAGGCCGAAGGACTCGCTGTGGGAGGGGACGGCGACCAGGTCCGCGGCGCGGTACCACTGGGCGAGGGTCTCCCGATCGACCGGGGGCACGAAGCGCACCTGGGCGTCGATGCCGAGCTGGTGGGCCAGCTCGTGGAGCGCTCGGGGCTTGCCCAGGCCGGAGCCGCTGGGACCGCCAAGGATGGCGACAACGAGCCTCTGGCGCAGCTCGGGCCGGCGTGAGAGCAGGTCGGCCGCGGCCTTGAGCAGCACGTCAGGAGCCTTGAGCGGCTGGATCCGGCCCACGAACAGCAGCACGTGGGCGTCCTGGGGCAGCCCCACCCGGGCTCGGGCTGCGGCCATGTCCCCGGGGGTGAACAGCTCCAGGTCGACACCGGGCGGCACGACACGCACCTTGCCAGGGTCCGCGTCGTACAGGTCGATCAGCTCGCGCGCCTCACCCTCGGTGTTGGCCACAAGCCGGTCCGCGGACTCCACGACCTGGGCCTCACCGATCTCGCGACCGGTCGGCTCGGGCGAGTCGCCCTCTGCCAGCTGGGAGTTCTTGACCCGAGCCATCGTGTGCATCGTGTGCACCAAGGGCACCCGCCACCGATCTGCCGCCAGCCACCCCACCTGGCCGGAGAGCCAGTAGTGGGAGTGGACGAGGTCGTACCAGCCCTCCGGCCGGGCCGCCTCGGCGCGCATGACTCCCTGGGCGAAGGCGCACAGCTGGCCGGGAAGGTCTTCCTTGCCCAGGCCTTCGAAGGGTCCGGCGATGACGTTGCGGACGTGGACACCTGGCGCCAGCTCTGCCTGCATCGGAAGGGCGCCATCGGTCTTGCGGGTGAAGATCTCGACCTCGATGCCGCGCTGGGCCAGGCGCTTGGAGACCTCGACGACGTAGACGTTCAAGCCGCCTGCATCGCCGGTTCCTGGCTGCTCGAGCGGTGAGGTGTGGACGCTGAGCATGGCAACCCGACGAACCTGCGGCACTGCCGGCATACGTCTTCTCCTCGTCCAAGAGCCCTGGTAGTGGACCCTCAGTCCCAACGCCGGGGCGCCGTGGGGTATTTCGCTCAGCCAGCGGTCAGCGGTTGTAGTCGTCCTCGAGGCGCTCGATGTCATCCTCGTCGAAGACCCCAAAGGCGATCTCGAGCAGTCGCCCGGGCTCGTTGCCGCTGTTGGCGATCCGGTGCCGGGACCCCAGTGGCACCCAGACGCGTTCGCCGGGCTGTGCCGCCCAGAAGCGGTCATCAACCTGGATCTCGAGGGGCACATCGAGAATCTGCCATAGCTCGTCGCGCTGTCCATGGGTCTGCAGCGACAGCCGCTGGCCCGGGTTCACGGTGATGATCTTGACCGTAACGGCCTCGTTGCGGACGAACTGCTCGAACCGGCCCCAAGGGCGTTCGTCGACAAGAACATCAAGACTGCGGTTGGTGGTTTCAGTCATCGTTCCCCTCAGACCCCGATTGGTTGGCTTGGTCTTATTGTGCACCGTCGAGCGATTGCACGTGGTCAATTGCGACTACCCGGAAAGGAACCCGCCGATCAGCTCCCTCATCGCAGATCGGTGACGCACCAGAATTCCACCCGAAGGCAGGACCTCGAGGCATGCGTGCTTCAGCGAGGCAGCCAGCTGCTCGGCTACCCAGACCGGATGGTCAGGGTCCTGTTCCTGCGCGATGATCAGAGCCGGCGCGATGACTGCCCCAAGGACAGCGCGGTCGGTCAGGGGGGCCGCGGCATACAGCTCGAGCCGAGCGGATGTGTCGTCGGTTCGGGGCCTGTCCAGCGCGGCCGGCAGGGCGAACACCAGCCTCTCGAACCGCAGCGGCGTGCGCGCCAACAGGCTGCACAGCGCGCCGGCCCCCATGCTCACCCCAAGGGCCTGAGTCGCCCCGACATGGTCCGCAACCGCCCGCAGGTCAGCTTCGAGGGCCGCGTAGGTGACGGGCTTCGCCGCCGGCGCCGAGGCCCCGTAACCCCGGAAGTGAAAGAACGTGCGGCTGCCCTTTACCCCGGACCCGAACGGCCGAGTGGTCTGGATCGACCCTGTGGCCCCATGAGCGAAAACGGTGGCGGGCACGCCGGAGCCGGTGGTGGTCAGCTCGATAACGCCGTTCGGGCCCTCCAGCAGCGACGTGGGCCGGCTGGCCGGACCCGCGCTCACCAAGGGCCGTAGGGACCGTTGTTCGAGGAGCCGCGACCGATCACCCTGCGCAGCGCGGGGCGCACGTCCGCGGCATAGACGCCTGCTCCGACCGCGGCCAGGATCCCCGTTATCTGGAAGGGGTAAGGGTAGGCGAGCAGGCTCAGGGCGACGGCGATGCCGAGCACCGCCAGCCAGATGTTCTTGGAGGCTTTTCCGGCAGCGGTGAACGCGTCGGGACGATGCCGCAGGGCATCGACGAGACCAAACACCGACAGCCCCATGAGGGCGACCCAGAAGACGAGCCCGATGAGCGACTGGAGACTTCCGAAGATGTCCATGCCCACAGCCTACGGGCCTGAACCCCGTGCAGACATCGAAAGTCACCACGTCGAATGGGTTCAGATCCCGGCAGCGAATGGGTTCAGATCGCCACGGTGTGGGTTCAGATCCCCACCGCATCGATCGACCCGACCTGTTGACCATGGCCGAGCACCGGGGCGTCGGCCATCTCGTCGAGAACCTCGGCTTCGACACCCAGGTGCCGCAACGCCGCAGCCATCACGACCGGCCGGGCCCGTTGGCCACCGTCAGCGATCTTGAGCGTAACCGCGCGACCGTCAGCCAGCCCAACGGCATACACGCTCTCCGCACCGTCCTTGGCGATCAGGCCCGGGACGCCCCGGATCAGCGCCGTGACATCCCGTCCGGTCCCGCCAAGCCATTGCGGATAGTCCCGTATGGCGGCCGCCAGCCTGGCCTCGTCGGTCCCCTCAGGGGCTGCGGCAATGCGGGAGAAGGCCCTCGCCAGACCGGTCAGGGACACGGCATGGACGGGCGCGCCACAGCCATCAACCCCTATGGCCGAGGCGTGTTCGTCACTGAGGTCGGCAAGCGTTGCCGCGATCAGCTGCTGCAAGGGGTGCCCCGGATCGCGGTAGGTCGCCGTGTCCCATCCGGCCGCAACACACGTTGCGAGCATCGCCGAGTGCTTGCCGGAGCAGTTCTGCGCGAGCTGGTTCGCCCCCAGCCCGGCGGCGATCCACGCGTTGCGCTGGGGCTCACCGTAAGGCAGGCCGGGAGTGTTCTGAAGATCCCGCTCGCTGAGCCCGACAGTGGCCAGGATCCGCCGGACTCCCTCCAGGTGGAAGGCCTCCCCTGAGTGGCTCCCCGTCGCGAGCGCCAGCAGCTCGCCATCAAGGTCGAGGCCGCCACGCAGCATGGCCAAGGCCTGGATCGGCTTGCTGGACGATCGCGGAAAGATGGGACCAGTGACGTCGCCGACGGCCAGCAACGTCGAGCCCACCGCATCCAGTGCCACCACGCTGCCGTGATGCACAGACTCCACGAAGCCGGAACGCACCACGTGGGCGACCACGGGCGCGCCATACAGGGAAACTCGCTGCTCACTCACGGCGGCGAGCCTACTGCGCGACAAAGACACGGCCGGCGTCGAGTGAACGACACCGGCCGCGCCTTTCATCGCTCAGCTGCCGAACCGGACAGCTGAGGTCTTGGTCAGTCGCCGATCTTGGGTGCGGCGGCCTTGACTGCAGTGGTCGCCGCGGTCGCCGTCTTGCCGGCGCTCGTGACGGTGGCCTTGGTCGCCCGCTTGGCCGCCGCAGTGCTCTTCCTGGCGGCGGGGGTGGGCTTGGTCGACAGGCGAGTGGCAGGACCGGACTTGCGAACCGCGCGCTTGGTGGCCTTGGCCTCGCCGCGGACGGCCTTGCGGACGGTCGTGACAGCGCCCTTGCCGAAGGACACGGTCGTGCCGGCCTGGGCGAGCAGGTCCTTGGTCGCCTTCTGGTTGCGCAGACGGGTGACCAGCTTCTCGCCGCGGACGGCAAGGTCCGTGTACGTCGTGTGCGCCTTGCCGGCAACCTCGAGAGTCTGGTTCAGGGCCAGTGCGGGGATCTGTTGAGCCTGCTCCGCGACCTTCTCGGCTCGGTCGGCGACCTTCTGGGCCTGCTCGGCGACCTTCTCGGCCCGCTTGGCGGCCTTGTCCTGCAGGGCCTCGGCGCGCTTGACGGCCTTGTCCTGAAGGGCGCTGACGTGGAAGTCGGCCCGGGCCGCAACGGCGCGGGCGCGGGCGTGACGCACCTTCTCAACGGCGAGGTCTGTGACCCCGACGGCGGCGTAGACGGGCGTGGTGTCCGTAACGGTCTTGCGGATGTCGTTGACGAGGGTCATGACTGGTTCTCCTTTGTGTTGGGCGCTGCGGTCGGGATGGTCTGTGCGATCAGGTCCGGCTGGGGGGTTGTGGGCTGTGGGATCGCGCTGCTCCCGGGCCGGCTCGACGCCGGGCGGGACTGGGTGGGCCCCGAGGCTTTGGGGGCCTTCTTGGGTGGCGCCTCGGCCAGAAAGGACTCGTAGACGTCCAGCAGGACGGCGCGCTGTCGATCGTTCAACCTGGGCTCGGCCAGGATTGCGGTGGTGACATCGAGGTCGGGGGCTCCACCAATATCGGTGCGCTCCTCGAGGATGCCGGCGCGCACGTAGAGAGACTCGGCCGAGATACGCAGGGCCTTGGCGAGGGCCTGCAGGATCTCGGCGCTGGGCTTCTTCAGGCCGCGCTCGATCTGCGAGAGATAGGGATTGCTGATCCCCGCGACCGCGGACAGCTGCCGCAACGAGAGCTGGGCCGAGTGGCGCTGCTCCCGCAGGTACTCCCCGAGATCGTGAACGGAGATCGGCGTGAACTTGGGCATGACCCCATTATGCTTGCTCCAGTTAGCAAATTGCAAACTGAGCAAGCATGAGCCCGCTCACACTCAAGTCCGCTCCCCGCTCACATCCCCCCTTGTTGCGCCGACTGTTGCGCCGACTCCCCCGGACAACAACCAACCGTGAAGTCGCACACATCTACCCAAGAGGTCGCCCGTTGGAACCATCCATGCGACTTCACGGATCTGGGGACGACTTCACGAGGGGTGGGTCGGGCCGGGCGGCGACTCAGCGGGCCTTGACGCCAAGCAGGGTGCGCGCCTCGTCGGTGGTCAACGGTGGACGCTGCATCAGCCGGGCCAGATCCGCAGCTCGCGAGACCAGCTCGTCGTTGCGCTCCACCGGCTGCCCCTTGGCATAGATCAGGTTGTCCTCCATGCCCACCCGCAGGTGCCCGCCGGACGCAAGCGCAACGGCCGCGATGGGGAGGTGGCTTCGCCCGATCCCGGTCGCCGACCATGAGGTCACCTCCGGGGGCAGAGCCTGTATGCCGGCCAGCAACGCAGCCGGCGTGCCCGGCATACCGCCCGGGACTCCGGTGACGAAGTCGACGTGCACTTTGCCTCCGAAGGGCAGGCCGAACGCGTCGATCAGGCGTCGCAGGGCGGCAACGTGCCCGAGGTCGAACAGCTCGAACTCGGGCACGATCTCGCGCTCCTGGGCCAGCTGGTAGAGCTCGGCCATGAAGGGGTAGGGGTTGAGGAAGACGTCGTCGCCGAAGTTGGTGGTGCCGCAGGTCAGGCTGCACGAGTCGGGCTCGGCGTCCAGAACCGTGAGGCGTTTCTCGAGCGGGTCGTGGACGCTGCCACCGGTGGAGAGCTGGACGACGAGCGACGTCTGCTCGCGCACCGCCGCAACGGTCTCACGCAGGAGGACCGCATCGAGGCTGGGCTGGTGGTCGTCGTCGCGGATGTGGACGTGGATGAGGGAGGCGCCCTCGGCCTCACAGGCCACGGCGGTGACGACCAGCTCGGCAAGGGTGGTCGGCAGCTGGGGGCAGTCGGCCTTGGCGGTTTCAGCTCCCGTGGGCGCGACGGTGATGAGGGTCCCGGCACCTGGGATCGGCGGGCGCACAGGCATGGAAGTGGCGTTGCTCATGGCCGACATACTGTCAGCAGTTCTTCATGACGGACGAGCAGCCGACCTGATCGGCGACGTTTCTATGAGTCGGTGTAGGCGCTCATCGCGGCGTTGATGTTCTTACCGGTGCGAGTGGTTCTGGTCAGCTCCAGGCCCAGGGCGCTGCGAAGCTTGGTGCCCTCGTCGGACCGGGCGCGGATCGCCGTCATGATGTGGTCTGCGATCTCGTGCACGTGGGGCGTGAGGTCGGCATGCAACGAGTCGTAGGACTTGGTGGCGTTCGAGAGGACGTCGGCCAGGATCTCAACAGGGTCTGGGGGGAGGTTGATCATTGATGTCTCCTGCGTCGGGATGGGATAGCGCGGGCTCTGATCGACACGACCGCCCGTCTGCGCTGACATGGAGCCGGAACAGCTCGAGCCCACGGGGGATGTGCGGCCTTTCGTCTACTATCACTCTACTTTGCCGCGCCGGGCGGCGATGACGTGCCCGAGTCTCAGGGGTTGGTCTTGGCCGCGCTCACGAGCTCACCGGCCTGACGGAGGGCGGCTTTCGCCGACGACTCACGCAACGCCTTCGGGGCTTGGCGGGCGTCGTCCTTGCAGGCGACCAGCTGGCGGAACGTCGATGCCAGGTCTGCGCCGCCGGGCTCGATCGACCGGACGAGATCTGCCGCCTCTGCGTGATTCTGCCCGCGTGAGTAGTAGCCCAGCGAGTTGCCGCACAGCGCGTCGGTGGCCGCGACGCCGGCCAGAACGGCCAGCGAGGTGGCGACCCCAAGGTTGACCTCATCCCCTTCATCGGCCAGCGCGGCGCGAGCCCACCCCAGGAAGGCTTCGGCCTGACGCAGACGCTGGCCCGCCTGCTCGCGGTTGCAGGGCGTCGTCCGGTTCGGCGCGCGGGGGGTCATCCCAGGGCCAGCTGACGCAGATGGAGCTGGACGCCCGCGAGCAGTATTCCGTCCCGCCGCCAGCTGCCAAGGATCGCCGCGTCGTCGTCCTGCATGCGGTCCACATCGGCGGCGCTCAGGTCCACGATCTCGGCGTCGTTGCCGGTCCACAGCCGGATCCTGGTGGCAAGGCCCTCGACCTGCTGGGCCCACACGCTCACCTGTTGCCGTCGACTGATGGTGTTGATCAACAGGATGTCGACGTCACTGGATGCATCGCCGTCCTGGCGGGCTGTACTGCCGAACAGGTAGGCGTGCTGCGGCTGGACCTCCCACGACTGGATGAGACCCCTGAGCCGCTCCACAAGCGTGGCGCCGAGCTTTGCGAGCTCGATCACGGGCCCGGCGCCGAGGTGGTCCCGGTTGAAGGTGAACAGCGTTACCGACGGATGCGTGTCCGAGAGCACGATCCCCTGCTCAACGAGGCGGGCCAGAGCCTTCTGGACCCCGCCCAGGCTGCCCTGCCTCACGAGACGGGAGACCTGGCGCCCGCTCAACGGTCGGGTTGTCTGCACGAGGACGCGCAGCACCCAAGCGTCCAACGTCGGGGTGACCACCGACAACCCGTTCGAGACGTCCATCCCCTGACCTCCTCCCCGACCACCGCCCGGCGGTCACGTGACCACAATAGCGATCACATGACCGGATCTTCGTGCTGAACGACGCGTGTCATTGACCAAAAGCGGCGCCCGGCCCCCAAGGCCACCCCCCGGGGCCATCTTCAGGCCAAATGCCGCAGATGGCCCCACCGGCCGCCACCCCGGGGCCATCTTCAGGCCAAATGCCGCAGGTGGCCCCACCCAAACCGTCGCGCCACCGGAAGGCCGGTCCCGCTCAGCACCAAGTCCTCGTCCGACCCAAGGCTGCGGCTCTTCTGGTCGCACATGATCGCGCCCACCCGCCATACAGGGATGTTCTGTCACAAGCGCCTCGTCCGAACGGCCACGTTTGCGCGTGAACGGGCATTTTTACCGCCAACCCAACGACGCAGCTGGTCACTGATGACATCCTTCGAAGCGGTGATGACATGAACGATCCCAGCCCAGTACTCCAGCGACTCGGCGCGGCCCTCGACTCGGGGGACCGCGATGCCATCATGGCGTGTTTCGCGCCCGATGCCACCGTGGACCTGGTCACCAGCGATAAGCGAATGGCATTCGCCGGCAACGGTCTTCGTGGGGCAATCGACAAGCTGTTGGCAGGGTTCGACGACATCACACTGACCCCGAGCACGCGGCAGACCACGGGGTCGCAAGTCGTGGAGGAGTCCGTGCTCTCGGGCAGCCACACGGGCAGCTTCGCGGGCGCCGAGCCCACGCTCGGCAGGGTCCACGTCAACATGAAGCTGTCAGCGACGGCGGCGCTGGACTCAAATCTGAAGTCCCTGCGGGTCGAGGCTGACACCCGAGCCCTGTTCGCCCAGATCGCCGAGACCGGCGACATCATCGGCGTGGGCGGCGGGATGATCGCTGGCGTGCGGGAACGCCACAACGGCGTGCGGGTCATCGACGTCCAACCAGCCCTGGCGCCCCAGGCGGCTGCATCGGACGCCCGCCATGCACGGAGCACCAAAGGGTCACGTCTCAGGTGGGCCGTCGTCGCTCTGATCCCCATTCTGCTGATCGTCATCTTCCTGGCCTGGCCACGCAGCTCCACCGACCCATCCCTGGCGGTCGGGGCCACCCAGCCCACCACATCGCCGACCTCCACGAGCGGCGCCACAGCGGGGTCCGGAAATCCGACGCCGATTGCGTCAACGGCGCTACCAGTCATCGCCACCGAGGCGCCCAAGTCCGTACCCCACGTCCAAGCCGGACAGCAGGTGGTCCTCAGGTCCGACGTCCTGTTCGCCTTGAACTCCGCAGCTCTGACGCCCGCGGCCAAGGCCGCTGTCACAACCCTGGCCACGCAGATCCGCAGCGCCCGTGTCACTGGCACCATCCAGATCAACGGCTACACGGACAACCTGGGAACCGCGGACAGGAACCTGGCCCTGTCGAAGGCCCGAGCGCTGGCCGTGGCCCAGGTCCTCCAGGCCGGCCTTGCCGGCCAGTCGGTCACGCTTGCGCCACAGGGGTTCGGCGAGGCCAACCCAGTGGTGCCGAACTCCACAGACCCCAACCGGGCACGCAACCGGCGGGTCACGATCGTCCTGCCCACGCCCCGCTAACCTGCGCCGAGCACGAAGAGGCACTCGTCCCCAGGCAGTTGCGCATGCCCGCGACCACGGTGGCGCACACGG
The DNA here is from genome assembly GCA_036569625.1 of Dermatophilaceae bacterium. Taxonomy (GTDB): domain Bacteria; phylum Actinomycetota; class Actinomycetes; order Actinomycetales; family Dermatophilaceae; genus UBA4719. Next base: position 21,170 of record DATCQG010000029.1, read on the forward strand.
CATACGTATCCCACCTTCACGAACGGGATGGCAAGTCCGGCCCCATGACGTAGCGTCTGGCCCATGAGCGGCGTTGTCAGGTTCAGGCCGACGAGTCGATTCGACAGGGTCTTCGAGGTCGGCATCCTCCTGAAGGGTCTCGACGGACTGCTGGAGATCGTCGGCGGCATCCTCTTGTTCTTCATCAAGCCTGAGCTCGTGAATCACCTGGCGGCAACGCTGACCCAGCATGAGCTTGCAGAGGATCCGCGGGACTTCCTCGCGACCCACATCCTGCACAGCACTTCGAACCTGGCCGCCGGATCATTCACCTTTGCGGCCATCTACCTGCTGTCGCACGGCGTCGTGAAGATCATCCTGGTGTGGGAGATCCTGCACAATCGGCTGTGGGCCTACGCGGGCCTGATCTATCTCACCATCGGATTCATGATCTATCAGGTCTACCGATTCACCTACTCGCACTCGATCGGCCTGGTCCTGCTGACAGTGTTCGATGCGGTCATCGTCTACCTGACCGTCGTGGAGTATCGCAAGCGCAGGCACCTGGCCCATTCCTGAACCGGCACTCAGGCCCCCCGCCGGACGATCTCCTCCTGGCTGGCACTGAGTCCGGCGACCAGGCACACGGCATCCAGCGGGGTGTTGCGCTTGATGACGGCCAGGGCGATCGGTCCGAGCTCGTGGTGAAGGGCCACCGACGTCAGGCGGCCGACGACCCGGCCATCGACCTCAACGTCCGAGTCGCGCTCGGGCAGAACGTGACCGGACCCGTCCAGGTGCAGGAACACCAAGCGGCGCGGTGGCCGCCCGAGGTTGTGGACGCGGGCCACGGTCTCCTGTCCGCGATAGCAGCCCTTGTGCAGGTGAACGGCCGTGCGCAGCCAGTCGACCTCGTGGGGGATCGTGCGTTGGTCGGTCTCAAAACCCAGGCGCGGACGCCAGGCGGCGATCCGCAGGGCCTCGGCCGCCCACGTTCCCGCCAACGGCCGGTCCCCGATCGCTGCGCCCAGCTGTTCGCGAGGCACGATCAGCTCGCGCCATGGCCGCTCACCTCCCGGGTGCCCGGCCGGGTCGACGACCGCGCTGTATGCCGCAGTGTCACCAACCATGAACGGCCACGGGTCGCTCCACGCCAGGGACTCCCCCGGTGCGGTCTCGGCGCGCACGGGCTCACCGACGACGGCGTAGTCGGCGCTGACGTCGGCCACCTCGACCCGCAGCATGAAGCGCATCGAGTCGAGCCAGGACGCGAGCGCCTCGGTCGTGCCGGGTTCGACGGTGACCCAGGTGGTCTGGCCGTCGTCAACGAGGTGCAGGTCGTGCTCGATGTGCCCCTTGGGACTGAGGACCAACGTCTCGACCGACGTGTGGGGAGCCAGCCCGGTCAGCATCTGGGTGGTGATCGAGTGCAGCCAGGAGAGGCGGTCCGACCCGGCGACGGTCAGGACCCCGCGGTTGGACAGGTCGACCGCCGCCAGACCCTCCACCAGGAGCCGCTGTTCACGCAAGGGGTCTCCGTAGTGCGCGGCGACGCCGGCGTCAACGCCCTCGCCAGCCACGGCTCCAAGCCGGCCCAACAACGGGCTGGACGGTGCGACGACGGTGGTCACGGCGATTCCAGCTCGGTTCCCGGCTGCGTTCCCCGTGCCGAGCATGCTGCGCACCATCCGTGTATCGCCATGTGTTTCACATCAGCGACAAAGCCGTGGCGGGACAAAAGATTCCCCACATACGGATCTGCCGTGGCAACCTCGCTCTCGATGACCGCCCCGCAGGACAGGCAGACGAGGTGGACGTGGTGGGCGTGGTCGGCCAGGTGATAGGTCGGCGAGCGGTGGTCGAGATGGGTGTGTGAGACGACTCCCACCTGCTCGAGGGCTTCGAGGTTGCGATAGATCGTGGACAGGGACAGGGCCGGCCCGCCGTCCTGGCCGACGGCAGCCGCTAGACCGTCCGGCGTGGCGTGCCCGAGCGCAGTGACCGCTTCGATGATCCGCTGACGTTGCGGGGTCAGCCGCATGCCTCTGGCTCTCAGGGATTCGCCAAGGTCCCTCATGCCCACGAGCCTACTCGTCGCTGGGCGGCGGCCCTTCCCTCAGAAAGACTCGCCGGCTGACCATTGTTCGCCGCGACGGGCCGTGTCAGCCGGCCAGGGCGCGGACGACAGAAGGCATCGATGCGACGACCTGTTGGGCCATGGCGGTGAATACCGCGTCGGGACGCCCGAACGGGTCGACGATGTCGGCTTGCGCTGCATCGAGCGGGGGGTTGAGGCCGCGGTTTGTCGCCGCTTCCTCCGTCACGTGAGCGACCCACTCACGGGGATCCCTGTTGGCCACGCGGGCGTTGAGCCCGTCGACCCCAGCGACGAGATCGGCGAAGTCGGCGAAGGTGAATACGCGGCGAAGGGCCTTGGGACACATCGCCGAGACACCGCCGCGGTGCGAACGGGTGGCAGTGAGCACCAGATCGGACGCGGCGATGAGATCAGGGGTGAGGTGTCGGGCGCTGAACAGAGCGGGGTCGCCGCCGTACGCGACGAGCTGCGCAGCCGCCCGCTCGTCCATGGCCCAACCGGCGAGAGCACCCGTGCCAGCGCTGCCTACCCGGATGGCCTGTTCGGATGCTGGGCGGCGCTCGTCGAGCCGGCGCTGGAGGAGTCGCTCGATGAACGGTGACCGGCAGATGTTGCCGGTGCATACGATCAGGATCGTTGCCTGCTGGCCCACGACCGAGACCTTCTCAGCCCACGCGCTTGAGCTTGGCCGAAAGATGGCTCTGCAGGCTCTGGCCCACCGCAGCCATGTCCATCGCAAAGAGCAGCTGTGAGTCCACAAGGCCGTACATCCGCGTGCCGGCGTTGTACTCCTTGGCCGCGGGGCTGCGCAGAACCCCGTCGGTGCGCAGGTGGACAGAGGGCCGATCAGGGTCACGACGACCGACATACATCTCGATGATGCCGGTGGGATGGGTCAGCAGCAGCTCGATCTCGCCGTCCTCGAGGACCCGCCAGAACCCCAGCTCGGTGGCCAACGGACGCACCCGGTCACCGGCGTCATCGAGCAGCCAGGTCCTGCTGCGCCATTCAAGGAAGGGGCGGCCATCGTGGGAACAGACGATTTCCTGGCCGAAGTTGGCCGACTCGATGGTGGGATAGCCGACCACGCCGGCACCCTCCCAACGTCCGACAAGCCAGGCGACGGGTGCGAGGGCGGGGGGCAGGTTCACGTCGAGTTCGAAAGCCATATTGCCGCCAATCGTAGCCTTACCCCATGCCGTCCACGTCGCGTCAACTGATCGTCAAGCTCACCACGGGGATCGAGTCCCCCGAAAGACTGTCCCAAGCGTTCACCGTTGCCGCCACCGCGCTGGCCAGCGGTGCGCAGGTCAGTCTCTGGCTGACGGGGGAGTCCACGTGGCTGGCCGTGCCCGGGCGGGCCGAGCAGTTCTCGCTCCCGCATGCCGCCAACCTCGCAGACCTGCGTGATGCCGTGATCGCAGGCGGCACCCTGACGGTGTGCAGCCAGTGCGCAGCCCGCCGTGACCTCGCCGAAGCCGATCTGCTGCCCGGAACGCTGATCCGGGGTGCTGCCGCCTATGTCGAGGAGGTCCTGGCGGACGGCGCCCAGGCGCTGGTCTACTGAAGGGTCAGGAGACGAACAGCCGGCCCACGACGTAGACCACCACGCCGACGGTCAGCACCGAGGCGCCAGCGCTCACCAGCTGTGAGCGCGACGAGCTGATCGCCGGCAACATGGCCAGCACGCGGCGGATGGCGTGGCTCACTCCGGCGGCGAGCAGCCCCAGAAGGGCCGCCGGCCCCCAGGTCACGTCGCCGGACGTGGCGGCGATGGCGATCGCGGCAACTCCCCCGGCCAGCATCGCCAGTGGCATCAGCCAGATCCGCAAGCGGGGCATGTCCCCGACCAGGTCGGTCAGTGCGGACACGGCCATGCCGGCGGCGGCAAGAGCGATCACCCAGGCGCCGTGCGAGGTGCGCGGAAGGACCACGAAACAGGCGCCGGAGACCACGATCGCGAGCGCGGTGATGTTCGAGGCGATGGACTCGACGAGCCGCGGACGGCCGTCCCTGCGCGCCAGCTGGTGGAGGAACGCGACGATGATGGCGCCCGCCAGGGCGGCCGGCATCCAGACCAGGAGGGGGTCCTGGCGCGTCGCCAGCGCCGTCCCGATCGCCGCCACCGACCCCACGCTCAACACGAACGCGGTGCCGCGCGGGCTGGGCAACCCCAGAAGGCCCGACCACCCCCAGGCCATCACGCCTGCGGCGAGGGCGGCCGCGACGGCAACGAACAACGGCCCGGCAAAGGCACAGATGGTCAGCAGGGCGGCCAGCGCAATGACGGCAATCGTCACCAGGGGCTGCTTGTGCATCTCCGGAACCGGGACGACGACCGGACCGGCGGCCGCCGCGGCAGCACGCAGCTGCGCCCGTGTCAGCGCGGGCGGGTCCAGCATGGCATCAGTCACGTGCGGCATTCTCCCATCACCTAGGGGCAAAGGGTCCATCCACCTCGACGGTGGCCTCCCTTCCCGGTGCCGCGGCCACCCACCTGAGCACTCGTCATACGGGCGCTCCTTGAGTGTGTGAGGGGTCTCATGAGGCGGATTGGCGCCCCGATCGGTCAGGGACTGACCTATTCTGCCAACGTGGCCCACCTGTTGTTGCTCACCAACGCCCTGGCGCCCAGCACCGATGTGCTGCCGGCCCTGGCGCTGCTCAGCCACCACGTGCGCATCATTCCCGCCGAGCCGGCCGCCCTGATCGACCAACCGGCCGCAGACGCCATCCTCGTGGACGCCCGTCGCGAGCTCGCCGCGGCCAAGTCGCTGTGCCGGATGTTGCGGGCCACCGGCATCTCGGTGCCACTGCTGGCAATCCTGACCGAAGGCGGCCTGGCCGGGCTGACCGCCGAGTGGGGGATCGACGACGTGCTGCTGGAGACTGCCGGGCCGGCCGAGGTGGAAGCGCGCATCCGCCTGTCCATCGGCTCGCTGACCCTGTCCGCCAGCGACGACCCGACGGACGCCCAGATCACCGCCGGCAACCTGGTCATCGACGAGAACACCTACTCGGCCAGGATCGACGGTCGGGTGCTCGACCTGACCTACAAGGAGTTCGAGCTGATCAAGCACCTCGCACAGCACCCCGGTCGGGTCTTCACCCGGGCACAGCTGCTGCAGGAGGTGTGGGGCTACGACTACTTCGGCGGGACCCGCACGGTGGACGTCCACATCCGACGGCTGCGCGCCAAGCTGGGCCTCGAGTACGAGGTGCTGATCGGAACGGTGCGCAACGTCGGCTACCGCTTCGTGCCCGAGCCCTCCCCGAGCGAGAGCGAGTCGCTGACCGACGCGTGAGCGAGGCGTGGGGTTGGGGGTTCTGGTTAGGCGTGGGGGTTGAGCATGAGCGGGGATCTTGGGTAACCGGCCACACCATGATGGAATGCCGCAATGCACCTGGACAACGAGGAGCGACTCGACGAGGGTCAACTGTCGGCGCTGACCGCTCTGGTCAAGAGGGCCGAGGCCGTTGATCACGTGGCGCCGTTGTCGGAGCAGGTGCGGCTGGCCGCTCGCGACAGCTCCGGAACCGCCGACGACGCTCGGACCGGTTCCGCTCATTTCCTGGCGTATGACGGAACCCACCTCGCGGGCTATGCCCACCTCGAGCGAAGCCCGGCCGGAGAGCCCGCGACCGCAGAGGTCGTCGTGGACCCGGCAGACCGGCAACAGGGCGTCGGGACTGCGCTGATCCGTGCCATGCAGGATGACCTCGGGCCTCGCGCCGGGGATCTGCGGATCTGGTCGCACGGCCATCTCCATGGCGCCCGAGCGCTCGCCGCCCGAGACGGCTACTCGATCGTGCGTGAGCTCTGGTCCATGCGCCGGCCCCTCCTTCCCGACGCTGGTTCGCTGCCGCCCGTGGCGCTCCCGGAGGGCTTCGCTGCGCGGCATTTCATCGTCGGTCAGGATGAGGAAGCCTGGCTCCGGGTGAACGCTCGCGCCTTCGCCGATCACGCCGAACAGGGTCGCCTGACCCGTCACGATCTCGACCTGCGAATCGCCGAACCGTGGTTTGACGCAATGGGATTCATCCTCGTCGAGGACATGCGAGGCGCCGTCCCGGTGCTTGCCGCGTCGCACTGGACCAAGATCGTCCCCTCCGCCAGACCACGGGTGAGGCCCACGCAGGGCGAGGTCTACGTGGTCGGCGTCGACCCGGAATACCAGGGGCTCGGGCTGGGCCGGGCAGCAACGGTCCTGGGGCTCGAGCACCTGCGCGAGCGGGGCGTGACCGAGGCGATGCTCTATGTGGACGGCGACAACACAGCTGCCGTCGCGACATACTCCCGGCTCGGCTTCACGCGCTTCGCGGTGGATGTCATGTATTCACCCGCCGTTCCACCGCTAGTGCCACGATAGGGACATGAGCGCGCCAACAGCCAGGGCCTCGAA
>DATCQG010000030.1:0-3820 GCA_036569625.1 Dermatophilaceae bacterium
GTGTTCCTGGGCGGCACGCCAGGAAGATCCAATGGATTCCTCAGCTACCCGGTCAACGCCCCGACGTCTTCCGAGTTCGGCATGCGCTTCGACCCAGTCATGCAGCACTATCAGCTGCACGCCGGGATCGACTTCGCTGCCGACTGCGGAACACCCGTCCACGCCGCGGCAGATGGCGACGTCATCATGGCTATCTCTGAGTCGGCCTCCGGCGGCTATGGCAATGAGCTGGTCATCGACCATGGGTTCGTGCGTGGTGTCGACCTGACCACGACCTACAACCACCTGACCCGCTGGGTGGTGAGCAGGGGCCATGTGACGCGGGGCCAGGTCGTGGCGTACTCCGGCACGACGGGGTTCTCGACCGGCTGTCATCTGCACTTCGAGACCCGGCAGAACGGCACCCCCGTCAACCCCCGCAACTGGCTCTGAGACCCGCTCCCGACAGGTAGCGTTGGGGCAGAAGTCGCACCATCGCCTGATCGGCGTCGATGGCAGTGATCCACCCGCCGACGCAGATGACCTGACGAAGGGATGGCGACGGTGGTCAAGGAGAAGGGCGAGAAGGTCGTCGCGAGGAATCGCAAGGCCTATCACGACTACCTGATCGGGGACACCTTCGAGGCCGGCATGGTCCTGAGCGGGACAGAGGTCAAGTCGCTGCGCGCTGGCCGAGCCTCCCTGGTAGACGGTTATGCCGTTGTGCTGGACGGTGAGATCTGGCTCGAGGGGGTGCACATCCCGGAATACACCGAAGGAACCTGGAACAACCACGCGCCTCGGCGGCGGCGCAAGCTGCTCCTGAACAAGTCCGAGATCGCCAAGCTGGTCAAGGAGACCAAGGAGAGCGGGCGCACCATCGTGCCACTGTCGATGTACTTCAAGGACGGCTACGCCAAGGTCGAGATCGCTCTTGCCAAGGGCAAGCGCGAGTACGACAAGCGGCAGACGCTGCGGGCCCAGCAGGATGAGCGCGAGTCGCAGCGGGCGATCTCGGCACGACGGGAGAGGTGACGCTAGTGCGACCAAGGGGGTTGCTGAGGGCGCTGATGACGGCTCTGGCGGCGTTGGGGCTGATGCTCGGCTTCGCGGTTGCACAGGTCCAGGCGGCTGCCAGCGCGCAGGCGGCGGGCGGCGAGCGCATCCTGTCGTTCGCGGCGGACTACAACCTGGCGCCGGACGGTTCGATGGGGGTCACCGAGACCCTCGTCTGGCAGTTCGGCCCTGGTGAGCATCACGGCATCAAGCGCAACATCACGGTGCGACAGGGCGTGTCGAGCCCGCCCGGCAAGTACCGCCTCTATGAGATGAGCGACGTCGTGGTGAGCAGCCCCACCGGCGCAAACTCCGAGGTTTACGTCTCCGATCTCGGTGCCGACGAGGTCATCCGGATCGGCAGCCCGACGCAGCCGTTCCAGGGCGAGCAGCAGCAGACCTACGTGCTGAAGTACCGGCTGGCCCACGTCGCAAACGGCTTCCCCGATCACGCCGAATTGTACTGGAACGTCACCGGTGGACGCTTCGACATCCCTGTCGACTCGGTCAAGGTCAGTGTCCACGGGCCCGCTGCCGTGACCAATGCCCTGTGCTTCAAGGGCGCTGACCGTTCGGGTGCGCCGTGTGCGGCCAGTGCCGGGCAGGTCGCGACCTACTCCGCGACCGGTCTCGGCCCGCGCGAGCAGGTGACGATCGTGGCCTCATTCCCGGCCTCAGCGATCACCGACACCGCCCCCGATCTGCGCGACGGGGATACCGGCTTCAGTGGCGCTGAACCGGGTTCGTCGGTGTCACCTTCTGTGGCAAAAGCCCTGAGCCTGGTCGGCTACGGTGGCGGGCTCGCCTTCCCGGTCCTGGCGGCTGCGCTCATGGGCACACTGGTCTGGAAGCGCGGACGCGACGAGCAGTATGCCGGTCTCACACCAGGTCTCACCCCGGTCGAGGGCGCGCCCGGCCCGGTGACACACGGTCAAGAGGGTCCGGTAGCAGTGCAGTTCGCGCCGCCGAAGGGAGTTCGCCCCGGGCTGGTCGGCACCATCATCGATGAAGAGGCCAACACGATCGACGTTTCGGCGACGGTGGTCGACCTTGCCGTTCGCGGTTACCTGACGATCGAGGAGGTTGAGTCCGGGGGCCTCTTCAAACGCGCCGACTGGCAGCTCACCAAGCTGGTTCCACCTGCACAGGCAGAGCCGCTGTTGCCCTACGAGGAGACCCTGTTCGCGGGCATCTTCGCCGAGTCCAACCCGGTCCTTCTCTCTGGCCTGAAGAACAAGTTCCACACCACGCTGACGACCGCTCAGTCGCAGATGTACGCCGAGGTCACCCGCATGGGGTGGTTCCGCAAGTCGCCGGAGAAGGCTCGCCGGGGATGGACCGCCTTGGGGATGTTGGTGATGGGTGCTGGCCTGGCGTCGGGATGGTTCCTGGGCATCCAGAGCTCTCAGATCGACCAGGTCGGCGGGGTCACGTTCGTGATTCCCTCCGGCATCGTGCTGGCGGTGGGGCTGCTGCTCGCTGGAGGCATCATCTATCTGCTCGGCAAGCGGATGGCGGCCAAGACTGCGGCTGGCAGCGCCGTCCTGGCCCAGTCGCTGGGGTTCAAGCAGTATCTCGTGACCGCTGAAGCACGTCAGATCAGGTTCGAGGAGGCGCAGGACATCTTCAGCCGCTACCTGCCCTTCGCCATCGTGTTCGGCGTGGCCGACCGTTGGGCCGGCACCTTCTCCGAGGTCGCCGAGGCAGCGACTGCGGCAGGCCAGTCCATCGGTATGCCAGGCTGGTACATCTTCGCCGGCGGCGGGGGCTTCGGGAACTTCGGGGGGATCGCCTCCGGCATGGACTCGTTCTCCACGATGGCCAGCGGCACCTTCACCAGTACGCCGGGCTCGTCCGGCGGCAGTGGCTTCGGCGGTGGCGGATTCTCCGGTGGCGGCGGTGGAGGAGGCGGAGGCGGCTCCTGGTAGTCGCGGTCGCCGTCTGTCGGGTTGAGGAGTGGCTCTTGCCCCTGCTCGCGGGCTCCCTTTATGGGGCTACGAGCCACCCCCTCAACCCTCCTGGAGGGCCTCAGCGCCGTAGTCGGCCCGCCGGATTTTCTGCCGGTGGCGATGGCTGTGAGGTTATTGCTGCTATGACAGCGCAAGAAGCACAGCCATCGCCCACGTCATACGGACGCGTTTAGAGGCGGATCAGCATCTTGCCCCTGTTGGAGCCGGCCATGAGGTCCCGGAAACCGTTGACAGCATTGTCGATCCCGTCGACACAGGTCTCGCGCTGGACGATCTTGCCATCGGCGAGCCACTGACCGACCTCGGCCTCGAACTGGGGTCGCAGGTCCGCGTGGTCGAAGACGATGAAGCCGCGCAGGGTCAGACGCTTGCCGATGATCATCGGCAGATTGCGTGGTCCAGGGGTCGCCTCGGTGGCGTTGTAGACCGAGATCATCCCGCAGATGGCGGCCCGGCCGCCCGGGCGGAGCGCCGAGATCGCTGCCTCGAGATGGTCGCCGCCGACGTTGTCGAAGTAGACGTCGATCCCCTCGGGGGCGGCCTCGGCGAGGCCCTTGCGGATGGGCGTCGCCTTGTAGTCGATGGCAGCGTCGAAGCCGGCTTCGTCGAGCAGCCAAGCCGTCTTCTCGGGTCCACCGGCGCTGCCGACGACCAACGAGGCGCCCTTGAGCCGGGCGAGCTGGCCAACCATCGACCCGACGGCGCCGGCAGCTGAGGAGACGAACAGGCGCTCGCCTTCGACGAACTGACCGATCCGCAGCAGGCCGACGTAGGCGGTCAGGCCCGGCATGCCAAGGACTCCCAGGTAGGCCTGC
>DATCQG010000031.1:0-5908 GCA_036569625.1 Dermatophilaceae bacterium
AGCGGGTACACGTCCGGCGCGACCGAGAACGACAGCCCCACAGCATGACCGGGGCTCGGATAGGGATCCTGGCCGACGATCAGGACCCGCACCGCGTCGAAAGGCTGGGCGAAGGCCCGCAGGATCAGCTCACCCGCCGGCAGGTATCCACGACCGGAGGCCCGCTCCACACGCAGGAAGGCCCCCAGCGCGGCCACCTGCGCGGTAGCCGGGGCAAGCGCCGGAGCCCATGATGGGTGAACCAGGTCGGTCAGCGCGCGAACAGAGGGCACGAGCATCAATCTAAACCGAGCCCGACCAGTCATAGACTCCGGCGGTGCATGAATTCAACGCAGACACCGAGGCGCTGGGCGAGGCGATCCTGAAGTACGCCGAAGCACGTATGCGGCTCCATCCGGTGCCCCTGGACGGGCCCAGGACGCTTGAGGAGCTCCAGGCCGTCGCCGGCAACACCATCACTCCGGAGGGCATGGGCGGCCTGGGCGCACTGAAGCTGTTCGGAGACGAGCTGGCAAAAGCGTGCTTGTCCAACGACCACCCCCGCTACCTGTCCTTCATCCCATGCGCGCCCACCGAGGCTGCGGCGATGTTCGACCTGGTCGTCGGCGCCTCTGGCATCTACGCCGGATCCTGGCTCGAGGGTGCGGGGGCTGTTTATGCCGAGAACGTCGCTCTTCGCTGGATCGCCGACCTTGCGGGGCTACCGCCTCAAGCCGGAGGCGTGTTCGTCCCCGGTGGCACGGTCGGCAACCTGTCGGCTTTGGTGACCGCGCGCTCGGCCGCGCGGGCACGGCATACCGATTCGGGTTCGACCGGGCCGCGACCCAACAAGGTGGCTGCCCAGCTCGAGGCGCACTCGTCGATCACAACGGCATGCGAGGTCATGGACGCCGAGCTCGTCGGCGTCCGCAGTGACGAGCATCAGCGGCTCAGCGGCGACAACCTGCGCGCGGTTCTGGAGGCCGAGGGATCTGAGACCTTCTTTGCTGTGGTCGCGACGGCGGGCACCACGAACTTCGGCATCGTTGACGATCTCGAGTCGGTGGCGCAGGTCTGCGCCGAGTTCGGCATCTGGTTCCACGTCGACGGCGCGTACGGCGGGGCCGGTCTCGCCGCACCCACCGTTCGCCGGCTGTACGCCGGGATCGAGCACGCCGACTCCTTCATCGTCGACCCGCACAAGTGGCTCTTCGCACCGTTCGACTGCTGCGCGCTGCTGTATCGCGAGCCCTCGCTGGCGCGCACGGCGCACACCCAGAAGGCGTCCTACCTCGATGTCCTCACCGACGGGTCCGAGTGGAACCCCAGTGACTACTCGATCGGACTGACCCGTCGCGCGCGGGGGTTGCCGCTGTGGTTCTCGCTCGCAGCGCACGGAACCAAGGCGTATACCGAGGCGATAGAGCGCACGCTGTCTGTGACCCGGTTCGCCGAGGCCGAGATCGCGAGGCGCCCCTATCTCGAGGCGCTGCGCGAGGCGGACCTGTCCGTCCTGGTCTTCCGCCGGCTGGGCTGGGAGCCCGAGGACTACTACGCGTGGAGCGCCGAGATGATGCGCGAGGAGCTCGCCTTCGTCGTGCCGACCTCGCACGACGGCGAGACCGTGGCACGGTTTGCGATTGTCAATCCCATGACCTCCGAGGACGACATCATCGCGATCCTGGACACCATGGCTTGATCCGCGTGGCTTCGGGACCGGTGGGACTGGTGGGACCGGCGTGACAGGTGCGGCTGCGACGCCGAGCGAGTCGCGCCGAGGAAATGACATCGATGTTATTTCGCGGGCTACGATGGGACGGCAGGCCAGATATCCGGAGGATCCCATGGAAGCAGCACGACTGATCGTCATCACGCCTTCGGGTGAGCTGACCGATCGCGACCGCGACATCATTGCTTTCGAGCGCCAGTGGTGGAAGTACGCCGGCGCCAAGGAACAGTCCATCCGCGAGCTCTTCGACATGAGCGCCACCCGGTACTACCAGGTGCTCAACGCCCTCATCGACAACCCGATCGCTCTCGAGGCCGATCCGATGCTGATCAAGCGTCTGCGCCGTCTGCGGGCCACCCGTCAGCGTGCCCGCTCGGCCCGACGTCTGGGCATGCAGATCTGAGCGCACCCACCGAACCCGCGGGCGGCACCGTTCGAGGCCCCTGATGGGGCCCAAACGGTCCCGCCGCGGTGTCCGGAAGGGAGGGGGGCGCGGGCAAGGAAGATATGGGGGCCGCGTGGCCCGTCAAGGGAGCCTGCGAGCAGGGCCAGGGCGCGGGGCAAGGAAGATATGGGGGCCGCGTAGCCCGTCAAGGGAGCCTGCGAGCAGGGCCAGCGGGCGGCATATCTTCCTTGCCTTCAGTCAGACCTATCCGTCATACCCATCGGGCATTTGCACTCGAGGGGGTCGAGTGCTAATCATTGTGTTAGCACTCTCACCATGAGAGTGACAATCCTGACCGTCTGGTGAGGGCCTGAGAACGCGTGCGAACGGCGTACGCCGGATCCGGTCCGTCCGTCGCGGGCGCCACCGGTCACACATCCGTTTCGCGTGGGAGGTACCACCCGAATGGCCAAAATCATCGCATTCGATGAGGAGGCTCGCCGCGGTCTCGAGCGGGGAATGAACATTCTCGCCGACGCCGTCAAGGTGACCCTCGGTCCGAAGGGCCGCAATGTCGTGCTCGAGAAGAAGTGGGGAGCCCCCACCATCACCAACGATGGTGTGAGCATCGCCAAGGAGATCGAGCTCGAGGACCCGTTCGAGAAGATCGGCGCAGAGCTGGTCAAGGAAGTTGCCAAGAAGACCGACGACGTGGCCGGAGACGGCACGACGACGGCAACGGTTCTGGCCCAGGCAATGGTGCGCGAGGGTCTGCGCAACGTTGCTGCCGGCGCGAACCCGATGGCACTCAAGCGTGGCATCGAGCAGGCCGTCGTGGCTGTCTCGGACGAGCTGCTGAGCATGGCCAAGGAGGTCGAGACCAAGGAGCAGATCGCTGCTACCGCCTCGATCTCGGCGGCTGACCGTCAGATCGGCGACATGATCGCCGAGGCGATGGACAAGGTCGGCAAGGAAGGCGTCATCACCGTCGAGGAGAGTCAGACCTTCGGTCTCGAGCTCGAGCTGACCGAGGGCATGCGCTTCGACAAGGGCTACATCTCCGCGTACTTCGTCACCGACGCCGAGCGCATGGAGACCGTCCTTGAGGACCCGTACGTGCTGGTCGTCAACTCCAAGATCGGCAGCATCAAGGACCTCATCCCGCTGCTGGACAAGGTGCGCCAGGTCGGCAAGCCCGTCCTGATCGTTGCCGAGGACGTCGAGGGTGAGGCTCTTGCGACCCTCGTGCTCAACCACATCCGTCGCACCCTGAGCGTCGTCGCCGTCAAGGCGCCGGGCTTCGGTGACCGTCGCAAGGCCATGCTCGGTGACATCGCCATCCTCACCGGTGCCCAGGTCATCTCCGAGGAGGTCGGACTCAAGCTCGAGACCACCGAGCTCGAGGCGCTGGGCCGTGCTCGCAAGGTCGTTGTCACCAAGGACGACACGACCATCGTCGAAGGCGCTGGCGACGTGGACGCGATTGCGGGCCGGGTCAAGCAGATCCGGGCCGAGATCGACAAGTCCGACTCGGACTACGACCGTGAGAAGCTCCAGGAGCGCCTCGCCAAGCTTGCCGGTGGCGTTGCAGTCATCAAGGCGGGCGCGGCCACCGAGGTCGAGCTCAAGGAGCGCAAGCACCGCATCGAGGACGCCGTCCGCAACGCCAAGGCGGCCGTCGAAGAAGGCATCGTCGCTGGTGGTGGCGTGGCTCTGCTGCAGGCCACCGATGCTGCATTCGCCAAGCTCGACCTCGAGGGTGACGAAGCCACTGGTGCGAACATCGTTCGCGTCGCGGCCGAGGCTCCGCTCAAGCAGATCGCCTTCAACGGTGGTCTCGAGGGCGGCGTTGTGGCCGAGAAGGTCCGCAACCTGCCGTCCGGTTGGGGCCTTGACGCTGAGACCGGCGAATACGTCGACCTCATCGCCGCGGGCATCATCGACCCGGCCAAGGTCACCCGCTCGGCGTTGCAGAACGCTGCATCCATCGCCGCGCTGTTCCTCACCACAGAGGCCGTCATCGCCGACAAGCCCGAAAAGGCTGCTCCGGCGGGTCCGGGTGGAGACGAGATGGGTGGCATGGGCTTCTGAGCCAACGCTTGTGAGCCCACGCGTCTGATCCACGCAGCAGAGGGCGGTTCCTCCGAGAGGGGAGCCGCCCTTTGCGTTGCCCCCATCGCCGTGGCTCTCACCATGGCTGTTGGGCCCATAGCTGTGCGTGCCCTCCCAGCCGGTGAAGTCGCAGAAGTCGACCAAAAACTGGACTGGGAGGTCGATTGCTGCGACTTCACGGCGCGGGTGGAAGCATTGGTGGGACGCAAGCCGAAGGCAGGAGCAGCCGATGACGATCTGGATCGACCCACCGAGCTGGCCCGCGCACGGCCGCCTGTGGTCGCACCTGATCAGCGACGCCTCGTACGACGAGCTGCGCACCTTCGCGGCGCAGGCCGGCATACCTGCCCGAGGTTTCGAGGGCGACCACTTCGATGTGCCCCAGGAGTCGTATGCCGCGCTCGTCGCGGCAGGGGCGCACCCAACGGAGGGCACGACGCTCGCCCGTCTCCTGCGGGACAGCGGGCTGCGATTCCAGAAGCGCAAGGGGGAGCTACCGCTTGCCGCATACCGAGATGTGTTGCCCCATCTGGATGTTGGGCACAGTCTTCACGTCGTCGCCTCAACCCTGCCAACTCCCGATGAGTTCACCTCCGCTGCAGCGGTTTTCATCACGGATGCAAGTGGTGCACTGTTGCTCGTTCGCACGGTGGCCCGCGACGCGTGGGGGGCTCCGGCCGGTGGACGTGAACCGGGTGAGAGCGTGCTGGAGTGTGCGACCCGCGAGACCTGGGAGGAGTCGGGGCTGCGCATCGACCCCGCGTCGCTGACCCCCTGCGGCTACGAGCGGGTGACGCTCGACGAAGGTCCGACCGGTCGATGGCCGAACCGTCGCAACTACGTCGCCTGCTTCGCCGCTGTGCTGCAGGACGTGACTCCGCCGGTCGCGCCGCGAGCGATGGACGTCGACGCCGCCGAGTGGGTGCACTGGCCAGAGGTCGAACGCCGCTGCAGCGATGAGTTCTGGTGGCCCTTGTTGGCGATCACGCGCGCAGACGGGCCAGCTCGCGGCCGAGGTTGATCCTGGCCGGCGTCTCCCAGAGGTGCAGCGCATGGGACGTGCGATAGATCGTGTCGCGGTGCAGCAAAGCCTCGAGAATGGCCGAACGACCTCGCTGGTATGCCGCGTCGGGCACGCCGGAGTACTCCTGGCGAACCTGCTGGCAGTAGCCATCGAAGCGCTCCACGGGCGCGGACAGGATCCACAGGTCGGCGTCCTGAAATGCTGCCTCGAGCGGCGCTTCATGGTGGGCGTCGTGGTTCACGGTGATCTGGATCATCGCTTCGATGGCTTCGATGTCATCGTCAACGAGCCCGACCTGTTGCAGGTGGTCCCGGGCGAGGGCGGCGCTGTCCGCTTCGTTGGAACCATGGCTTGCGCCGGGGTGGTAGACCGCATCGTGGAACCATGCCGCCAGCCGGGCGATCGAGCTCTGACGGTCGTCGATCTCCCCGACGGCCTCCAGCTCTTCCAGCGCCCAGAACATCTCCACCAGGTGTCTGGTCGTGTGGTATCTGCGGGCCGGCTCGGTCCATCGTGTGAGCAGGTCGGCGCCTGATCGCTGGACGGCGTAGTCGTGGGCTTGCGGCGCGACGGCTCGCACGTCCAGGCTCCACCAGGTGCTCAAAGCAGGCATAACCACCATTCTGTCAGCCGCGCATCCCAACCATTTCGTCAGCCGCTCAGCTCGACGGGCAGGTCG
>DATCQG010000032.1:0-12955 GCA_036569625.1 Dermatophilaceae bacterium
GTCGCGGTCGATCGCAGGGCGGTCCACCACGATCACGCCGGTGATGATCTCGGCGGCCCAGGCCAGGGAGTCCTCCAGGAAGGTGACCGGCTCGAAGAGCGCGTCGGCGATCCCGAGCTCGAACGCCTGCGGCCCCTTGAGCATCCGGTTGGTGTTGAGCGGGTTCTCGATGATGACCTTCAGAGCATTCTCGACTCCTATGAGGTTCGGCAGCAGGTAGCAGCCGCCCCAGCCGGGCACCAGGCCCAGGAAGCACTCGGGCAGAGCCACTGCGGGCACGCCTGAAGAGATGCTCCGGTATTCCGCGCTGAGCGCGATCTCGACGCCGCCACCCATGGCCGCGCCGTTGATGAACGCGAAGGTCGGCACCGGGAGGGTTCGGAGCTGTTCGAAGGTTCTGTGCCCCAGCTGACCGATGGCCAGGGCCTGCTCGTGCGTGGTCACCTTGGGGACGCCCGTGAGGTCGGCGCCCACCGCGAAGATGAAGGGCTTGCCGGTCACCCCTACGCCGACGATCTCGCCGGCCTCGGCGCGAGCCCGAACTGCGTTGAGAACTTCTGAGAGACCGGCCAGGGAGGCCGGGCCAAAGGTGTTGGGCTTGGTGTGGTCGTAGCCGTTGTCCAACGTGATCAGCACGAAGGTCCCTGTGCGCCCAGGCAGCTCGACGTCACGCGCCAGGGCCTTGGTGATGACCTCGTTCGGGAACGCGGCGGTCAGGTCGATGCTCATCAGGCCACAGCCCCTGTCGTGGTGTCGATCCCCTGGATGGTGTCGAGCTCTTTGCCGTAGTCCGGGTGGTTCGGGTTCTCCCAGATCACGGCTCCGCCCATGCCGATGCCGATGCACAGGGCGGTGAGGCCGTAGCGCACGTCCGGGCTCTCCTCGAACTGGCGGGCGAGCTGGGTCATCAGGCGGATGCCGGAGCTGGCCAGTGGGTGGCCTGTCGCGATCGCGCCGCCGTACCTGTTCACCCGGGGGTCGTCGTCGGCGATGCCGAAGTGGTCCAGGAACGCGAGCACCTGAACGGCGAAGGCCTCGTTCAGCTCGAAGAGACCGATGTCCGCGATGCTCAGGCCGGCCTGCCTGAGCGCCTTCTCGGTCGCGGGAACGGGGCCGATCCCCATGACCTCGGGCTCCACGCCGACGAACGAGTAGGCCACCAGACGCATCCGCACGGGAAGGTCGAGCTCTGCGGCGGCGTCGGCGGAGGCCAAGATGCACGCAGTCGCGCCGTCGTTCAGACCTGCGCTGTTGCCGGCGGTGATGTTGCCGTGGGCGCGGAAGGGTGTCTTGAGGCCGGCCAGGTCCTCCAAGGTCGTGCCCGGTCGCGGAGGCTCGTCCCTCGTGGCCAGCCCGTACCCGAGCTCTGTATGCCGGGTGGCGACGGTGACCAGGTCGGGGGCGATCTTGTCGGCGGCCAAGGCCTGTGCGTACTTCGCCTGGCTCGCGACGGCGTAAGCATCGCAGCGGGCCTTGGTCAGGGCAGGAAAGCGGTCGTGCAGGTTCTCGGCGGTCGATCCCATCACGAGGGCCGACGGGTCGACGATCCTCTCGGACATGATCCTCGGGTTGGGGTCGACGCCCTCTCCCATCGGGTGGCGTCCCATGTGCTCCACCCCGCCGGCGATGGCGATCTCGGCCGAGCCGAAGGCGATGGCTGAGGCGACGCTGGTCACGGCGGTCATGCCACCGGCGCACATGCGATCGATGGAGTAGCCAGGGGTGCTGGTCGGCAGACCGGCAAGCAGCGAGGCGACTCGGCCCAGAGTCAGCCCTTGGTCACCGATCTGGGTGGTCGCGGCGATCGCCACCTCCTCGACCCGCTCCGGCGGCAGCTCTGGGTGGCGGCGGAGCAGCTCGCGGATGCAGTGGATGACGAGGTCGTCGGCGCGCGTCTGGGTGTACATACCCTTGTCGCCAGCCTTGCCGAAAGGTGTGCGTACCCCGTCGACGAACACGACATCGCGCAGAGCTCTGGTCACGTGGGCCTCCCTGGATGAGCACTGTCCTCGGGCGAACGAGCACTCAGATGGCGATTGAAAAGCTATGGACGAGGGCGATGCTACTCGTCAGTAACCTAGCAATGCTACTGCTCAGTAACCTCGACGGTCGGCGTGGCCGGCCGGTTGATGGCCTCCTCGAGGATGGGAGAGACGATGTCGACCTGCCACTGACGGGCACCAAACGTCATCAAGGCTTCGGCCACCGACTCGATTGTCGTGTCCGACGGAGGGGACCACAGCACCCGGCGGATCGAATCAGGGGACAGGACGTTCTCGATCGGGATGTTTCGGGCATCTGCGAACTGTCCCAGAACGGTGCGGGCCGCGGTGAGCCGGGCGGCGGCAACCGGGTCGCGGTCGGCCCAGGCCCGCGCGGGTGGTGGCCCGTCCGAGTGCGGGGAGAGAACGGGCAGGTCGGTCTCAGGCAGCTGCCGCGCTCGCTCCAGCGCGGTGAGCCACTGCCGCAGGTATCGGCGCACCGATCGCGAGCCGGGGCCGTTCTGGATGTCGGCGGCAGTCCGGGGGTTCTTGATGGCCAGATCGATCAGAGCTGCGTCGGGCAGGACCCGGCCGGGGGCGGTGTCGCGTTCGATCGCGATGGCGTCCCGCGTCTCCCACAGCTCACGGACCATGGCGGCGCCACGGCGGTTGCGGACCTTGTGCATCCCGGAGGTGCGGCGCCAGGGCTCGACCCGGACGGGAGGGCCGGTGAATCGGGTGAGCGCGTCGAACTCCTGCTCGGCCCAGGCCATCTTGTCCTGGGTCGCAAGGTCGTCGGCCATGAGGTCCCGGACCTGACCAAGCACCTCGACGTCGAGGGCGGCGTAACGCAACCAGGGCTCCGGCAGGGGTCTGGTCGACCAGTCCACAGCAGAGTGCTCCTTGGCCAGATGCAGGCCGAGGTAGTGCTCCACGACAGCAGCAAGTCCGACTCGCGGCAGACCGATCAGGCGTCCTGCCAGCTCGGTGTCAAAGAGACGGGCCGGGTGCAGCCCGACCTCTGCCAGACACGGCAGGTCCTGGGTCGCGGCATGCAGGATCCACTCGACGTCGCCGATCGCATCGGAGATGGGTGAGAGATCCGGGCAGGCGATCGGGTCGACCAGCCAGGTGCCCGACCCCTCACGCCGCATCTGGATCAGATAGGCACGCTGCCCGTAGCGGTAGCCGGATGCGCGCTCTGCGTCAATCGCGATCGGTCCGTTCCCGGCGGCAATGGCCTGTGCTGCGCGGACGAGGTGCCGCTCATCCATGACCACGTCCGGAACGCCATCTGCGGGCATGTCCAGCAGGACCATGACCGGGGCAATGTCCGGCTCGGCGTCGGCAACGACGGGGTCCGCCAACGCGACCGGCCGCTCTGGGGTGTCGCTGGATCCGATGGTCACGGGGTCAATCTAATTGACAGCGTGGATCACCCTTCGGGCCGGGCGGGCCCGAACGCGGTTCAGCGACGTGGCCCCGGAAGAGCCACGACACCCTCGGGCAGCGGTGGGAGGCCAGCGATCGTGCACAGAAGATCAGCCCAGGCAAGCAGATGAAGGGAGAGGTCGGGGCCGGTAGGTGTCCAGGAGGCCCGAATCTCCATCTCCACCGTGGCCTGGCGATCGTCCAGGCTGGCGAAGGTCTCGGACACGACCCTTGTGACGGTGCCACCCTCGGCCACGTAGGTCGCGCCATGCTGGGTGAGCGCGTCCATCAACCATGACCAGCCCACGGCGCCGAGCATCGGGTCGTTGGCCAGCTCGGGTTCCAGCTCGGCGCGCGCAAAGGTGACGACCCGCCAGATCCCGTCCCATGGCTCGGGGGCGGACGGGTCGTGCAGGAGAACGAAACGTCCGGAAGCGAGCTCGTCCCCCTCTTCGGAGACCTCCGCGGTCACGACCTCGGCCGAGAGGGCCACGGCGTACGGGGCAATCCGGCTCGGAGCGGGCACCTCCGTGAGGCGGACCTCTGGACGCAGACGAGCCACGCGCAGGTCTTCAACGGCCTGGGCGAATTCGGCGGACTTCTCGCCAGGGACGCTACGACTGCCCACACAGGGAGCGTATGTCGACCTGTCGCCGGACAGTGTCGCGGCACGCCGGGATACGGTTCGGCGATGTTGGTACTGCTCGCCCTGGCCTCGAGCGCGGCGTGGGGTACCTCGGACTTCTTCGCGGGGCTCAAGGCGCGCACCATCGCCCCGCCTGCCGTGGTGGCCGTCACCCAGAGCGCTGCTTTGGTCGCGCTGAGCGCGATCCTGCTCGTCCGGAATACCGGGCTCTCGCCATCCTTCACCGGGAACGCGCCCTTGTGGTCGATCGCCGCAGGGGTGTCGGGCGCCGCCGGGCTGATCTTCTTCTACACCGCACTGGCCTCCGGGACGATGGGGGTGGTCGCGCCGATCTCATCCTTGGGAGCACTGGTCCCGGTGCTCCTCGGCATGATCACCGGGGAGCAGCCAAGTGCGAGCGCGTGGGTCGGCATGGCCGTGGCGGTGGCCGGTGCGGCCCTGGCCTCCGGACCGGAGCTGAGCGGTGCTCTCCCTGCTCGACCGGTCATCCTGGCCGCCCTGGCAGCGGCCTGCTTCGGAACCGCGCTGTTCTGCATCGACAGAGGCGCCCGGTTCGCAGTGCTGGAGACTCTGTGGACCATGCGGCTGACCAGCGTCGTGCTCTTCCTGGTTGCAGGACTGGTGGTCCGCTCGGCCGGTGGAACCCGCGTGCACGACCTGCCGGTGCTGGCGGTCATCGGACTGGGGGACGTCACTGCGAACGCGCTCTTCGCCGTCTCCTCTTCGCGGGGCCTGGTGAGCGTGGCCAGCGTGCTCGGCTCGCTGTACCCGGTGGCGACCGTCTTCTGGGCGAGGTTGCTGCTGGGCGAGCGACTTCGCCGCATCCAGGCGTTCGGGGTCGTGCTGACCCTGCTGGGAGTTGTTGCCATCGCGGTCTGAAGCGTCTTCTCGCCGTGGGAGGATCTGCACGTGACGTCCCCTACGAAGAGCCCCCGCGACAGCGCCCTGGTCCGAGCCGCCCGACGCCAGAGCGTGCCGCAAACGCCGGTCTGGTTCATGCGCCAGGCGGGTCGTTCGCTGCCCGAGTACCGCAAGGTGCGCGAGGGCGTGGGCATGCTCGACTCCTGCCGTCGGCCTGAGCTGGTCGCAGAGATCACGATGCAGCCAGTACGCCGACACGGGGTCGATGCGGCGATCCTGTTCAGCGACATCGTCGTGCCGCTGGCCGCCGTCGGCGTCGATCTTGACATCGTCCCGGGGGTGGGGCCGGTGGTGGCCAAGCCGTTCCGGGAGCGCGCCGACCTCGACCGCCTTCCGGAGCTGACGCCTGAACACCTCCCCTATATCACCGAGGCCGTCGGGATGGTGCTGGCCGAGCTCGGCGCGACGCCGCTGATCGGATTCGCCGGTGCACCGTTCACGCTCGCGTCGTACCTCGTCGAGGGTGGGCCGTCCAAGAACCACGAACACACCAAGGCCATGATGCACGGCGACCCAGATCTGTGGAACGCCCTGTGCGCGCGACTGGCACAGATCTCCGGGGCGATGCTCCGCGTGCAGGCGCAGGCCGGGGCATCGGTCGTGCAGCTGTTCGACTCGTGGGTGGGCGTTCTTTCCCGCAAGGACTACGAGACGTTCGTCCAACCGCACTCGCGGGTGGCCCTGTCGGCCGTGGCCGACCTTGACGTCCCGAAGATCCACTTCGGTACCGGAACCGGCGAGCTGCTGGCCTCGATGGGTGCCGCCGGCGCAGATGTCGTGGGCGTGGACTTCCGCACGTCCCTGACCGATGCCCGTGCTCGCCTCGGAGATGGGTATGCCGTTCAGGGCAACCTGGACCCGGCGCTGCTGTTCGCACCGTGGCCGGCTCTGGAGACCGCCGTGCGCTCGATCGTGACCGAAGGCGCCCAGGCGCCGGGACACATCTTCAACCTGGGCCATGGGGTCCTGCCCGATACCGACCCTGGGGTGCTGACCCGCGTCGTCGAACTCGTGCACGAGGTCTCTGCCCGCTAGGTGCTCGGCACGACCGGCGGCTGGATGGCCGGACCCTGCTGCGCCCGGTGACGGCGCCACCATGTCCAGAGCGGCATCCCGAGCAGGGCGAAGAACAAGGCGAACGGCAACAATGCTCCGACTGCCGTGAACAGCCCACCCGCTGAGGACGTGAAGGCTGCCCAGCCCGAGCGCAGACCGGCGAGGAAACCGTTGGTCGTCGCCGGCTCGATCGAGCTTGGCGTGCTCAGTGACACCGCGAGTGTCGAGCGCTCGACGCTGTTCTTGAGGGCGTCCATCTGCGACTCCAACGACTCGAGGTCAGACTCTCGACGGCTCATCTCGCTCTCGAGCGCCACGACCTGACCCAGGTCCTTGGCCTGGGCCATCAGGGCGCGAACGCGCTCGACGCTGGCGGTCATGGTCTTGAGCCTGCTCTGGGTGTCGACGTACTGGGAAGTGACGTCCTGCGACGACGCACTTCGCTGCAGCACCGTGCCGACCTGCTTGCTGCTGAGCTGGTCCAGTGCGGTGTCGAGCTTGTCCGAAGGCACCGACAGGGTCAGGGTGCCTGACCCCGCGAACGGCTCGCTGCCGTCCTTCAGGGGTCCTGGGTCAACGAGTCCACCGTTCCCGATCTGTTCGCTGAGAACCAAGCCCTGAAGCCCCGATGCGATGCTGCGCACCTGAGTGGCGGCGGTCCCGATGTTCTTCACCCTGATCTCCAGGCTCGCGCTCCTGGTCAGCTTCGGGCCGATGCCAACAATCGGAGCCCCGGTCCTGGACACCTCAGCCCGACCTGCCTGCGTGCCAGGGGCGGACTTGGCCGCTGGAGCGTTGTCGTAGTGCGCTGCACTGTTCGGCACGGGCGCGACCCCACCGATGGCCGCACCGCTCGTGCTGGCCCCACCACCGCCACAGCCGGCCAGGCCGAGAGCAGAGATGGCGGACAGGGCGCCTATCGCCACCATCCTTCTCCGGGTTTGCGCGGGCCGAACCCGGCGGTGGGGCTCGCGGCGTGTTGATACATCCTGCATGGCAGACCTCCAGAGAAACGTTTGCCTTGACGTGCGTTACGTCCCTTGGAGGCGTCAGCTGCTGCGTTCGTTCCACGCCTTGGGTGTCGATCCGGTCACGACCCACCTGCGGGGCGACCTCGCCGAGGCTTCAGAATGAAGGCATGAACCCCAAGCCCACCCCCGGTCAGATCCGGGAGATCAACGACAGCATCCGCTACGCGATGTGGTCGGTGTTCAAGGTCACCAGCCCGTTGTCCGAGGATCGCGCCAAGGCCGCCGCCGAGGTCGAGACCCTGTTCGCCGACATCGCCAGGCAGGGTGTGGTGGTGCGCGGGGTCTATGACGTTGCCGGGCTGCGGGCCGACGCGGACTTCATGATCTGGTGGCATGCCGAGGACATCCGCACGGTGCAGGCGGCCTATCACGCGTTCCTGCGCACCGAGCTCGGCGCGCACGTGGAGCCGGTGTGGTCTGTCGCAGCGTTGCACCGGCCGGCGGAGTTCAACAAGGGACACATCCCCGCGTTCATGGCCGATGAGCGTCCACTGGACTTCATCAGCGTCTACCCTTTCGTGCGTTCCTACGAGTGGTACCTCTTGAAGGACGAGGAGCGCCGTGCGCTCCTCTCGGAGCACGGGCAGATGGCGCGCGACTACCCCGATGTGCGCGCAAACACGATCGCGTCCTTTGCGCTGGGTGACTACGAGTGGATCCTCGCCTTCGAGGCGGACGACCTGACCCGCATCGTCGACCTCATGCGACACCTGCGCGGTTCCGAGACCCGTCGCCACGTCCGCGAGGAGGTGCCGTTCTTCACCGGCCCACGGGTCGAGGTTGCGGCGCTGGTCGACTCGTTGCCCTGATCGAGCGTTGCGGGTCAGTCGCCAGTGGCTCCGTCGATGCACTCGCGCAGCAGATCGGCGTGCCCGTTGTGCCTGGCGTACTCCTCGATCATGTGGACGTAGGCCCACCGCAACGAGATCGGGCCGTTCCTGCCCGCGAAGGTGTCGTCCAGGGACATCGCACGGACGGCCTCGTCGGCAGCCAGACACTCGGCCTTGAACGTTGCCAGGTCCTGCTGGACATCGGCGTCGGCGACGTTGTCGAAGTCACCGTCGGTGTCCTCATCCGTGCAGTACAGGTCAGGCAGGGTGATCCCGGCCGCCCTTCTGCGGAACCACGATCGCTCCACCTCGCTCATGTGCCGAAGCAGGCCGAGCAGGGTCAGCGCTGACGGGGAGACCGAGGCGCTCTTGAGCTGGGCGTCGCTCAGTCCGGCGCACTTCCACAACAGCGTTCCGCGATGGAAGTCCAGCCAGGCTTGGTACATCGGGCGCTCGTCCGCGACGCGGGGCGGATCCTGGCGGAACTGGCTTGCCTCTGGAGTCGACATGACCTCAACCTACAGAGGCCGGTCGCCGGCCACCTCCGCGTTTTGTTCGGGACCTACTGCGGCGCCGGCTCGAGTCGCAGGCTGATGCTGTTGATGCAGTACCTCTGATCCGTCGGGACGTCGTAGCCCTCGCCCTCGAAGACGTGGCCGAGGTGGGACCCGCAGTGGGCGCAACGGACCTCTACGCGTTTGGAACCCATGCTGAGGTCGTCGATGTACTCGACGCGGTCCTCCGCGAGGGGGGCGTAGAAGGACGGCCAGCCGCAGTGGCTGTCGAACTTGGTGTCACTACGGAACAGCTCCGTTCCGCACGCGCGGCACGAGTACACACCCTGGGTCTTGGTGTCGGTGTACTCGCCGACTCCTGGCCGCTCGGTGCCGGCCTGGCGAAGCACTTCATACTCAGCAGGACTGAGCTCCTCACGCCACTGCTCATCGGTCTTGGTGAGCGGATAGGTGCGGCCGTCGTTCATCGGGGTCCTCCTGCGCAGGGCTGAAATCCAGTTCACGATCAACACAACAGCATGGGCTCCCTGGACGTTCCCATCGGGCCTGCTCTGCCCAGCTTGAGGGCGGGGTTCGACGCACGGGCCGGGAGGCTGGCCGAAGGCACCCCCCCGCCAGTCACCCGGCGTACCGGGGCAAGGATCAGCCGATTCCGCCACGGATGGCCAGTCGCACCACCTGGGGGTCGTGGTCCGAGTCCTGGTCGTGGAACTCGGAGTTGGCGTGCACGATGTCGTATTCGAAGGCCGGGTACATGGCGCCGGGAGGAGCAACCGTCAGCGCTGTGCTGAGGAGAATCTGGTCGAGCACCTGGCTGTTGCCTTCGAAGACGTAGGAGTAGCGATCGTTGACCGGCAATGTGCGCGGCAGGTCGACCAGGGCGTTGGCGCCAGAGCCGACCATGAGGTCGATGGTCTGGCTGAACTCGAAGTCATTGATATCACCGAGCACCACGACATCTGCCTGTGCGTCAGCGCCAAGGAGCTGGTCGAGGAAGGACCGAACCTCCTGAGCCTGCAGGTGGCGTTGCTTCTCCGATGAGCGCAACGGCTGCTGCCACTGGCCGAACAGGGGGTCGTCGCCGCCCTTGGAGGCGAAGTGGTTGGCGATGACGAAGATGGTCTTGTCACGGAAGGTGAACTCGGCAGCCAACGGCTTGCGGGAGTCCTCCCACGCCACGTTTGTGGGCGTGATCCGTCCCGGGTTGAGTGTCAGGTGAGGTTTGCCGTCCAGCATTGTCAGGCTCTCGGCCGTGGTCGCGTCACCCGCCGGAGCGTCCACGAACCCGACCCCCCGGTCTACACGGTAGAAGAAGACCTGGCGGATGTTGCCTCCTGGCGCTCCGCCGTCAGTGAGGTCCTGGGGGTTGACCCAGCGGGCACTGTAGGCCGGGCCGCCTGCTGCCACTATGGCGGCGATCAGCTTGTCCGTCGTCTGGGTCGAGTCGACCGTGCCGTCCTGGGCCGCACCGCTGTTGTCCTGGATCTCCTCGAGCCCCAGGATGTCCGGGCTCTGCAAGTTGTTCACGACCTGACCGGCGAGGCGGTCGAACTTGGTCTGCGGGTCGCCTGGCGCGAGGTTCTCCACGTTGAACGTCGACACGGCCAGCTGGTTGTTGGACTGGGGTTTGGTGACCTCGCGCTGGAGTCCGCCGGGCGTGAGCGTCGGAGCCGACGTGACCTCGAGCTTCGGATTGTTGAACGAATAGTCCATGACTCCAACGGTGTCGCCAGCGATCGAGTCGCCCACATCGGCCTGCGGCATCGTCCCTGCGGGCAGAAGCCCGTCGTCGAGCTGAACCCGCATGGCGTTGGGATGGTCGTAGCCGGAGTAGAGGACGCCGCCACGCGGTGTGCTGATGGTGTCGACGTTCTGGCCGGGTACGACGGTCATCTCGCCGAAGGACTTGGTGGCGCCCACGACCTTTGCGTCACGGACTGCGACGCGCATGCCCTCGAGGGACTCGTAGAAGTCGATCGCGTTGGTACCGGGGAGGAAGAGCGCCTCGCGGTACTCGACGTTCTGAGGGTCCCCCTGTTCGATGACCTGCTGCGGTGCGACGCGGTCGACGCCGAGGACAACCGGGGCAGGCAGCTCGCCGGGCACGTCGGCGGTGACCTTCGGGCCGGTCAGCTCGGTGGTGGTCAGGTTGGCGCCTCCTCCGGGGCGGTACTCGGAGATCGAGCCATCGAGGGTCACGTCGTCGCCGGTGCTGACGGTGATCGCCGCCTTGTTGGTGAAGACGAACAGCCCCTCGCTGGTGGCCGGGTCGGCGTCGGGGGTCGTGCTCTGGATCCAGTAGCCACTGGTGCTGATGGCGGTGACGACACCACGAACGCCGTTGACCAGCTTGCCCTTGTACGGCGAGGTGTGGCTCGTGCCCTGGATCTGCGCGATCGTCTCGGGATCGTCGACGGGCGGAATGAGAGAGCAGCCAGGTTTGTCGAGCGCGCTGTTCTCCGGCGTCGGTTCGGTGACGCGGAAGTCTGTCCCGTTGTCGTCGGTGTCGGCGCAGGGGGCGTTTCGCGTGGCCGACGTGGTGTTGCTCAGGGTCGGGGCGGGCGTGCCCTCCGCGAGGATCGCGGCGCCATACCCTGCCCGGTCGACGACGGTGGTGCCCGAGGTCAGGTCGACACGGCCGCTCGCGGCGCTCATGGTCGCCGTGCCGGTGGCGTCCGGCGGGGGCAACGGCGTCGTACCGCCGCTGCCCTTGGCCATCTGGACGAGGTAGGTGTGGTGCGCCACCACGGAGCCGGTCAGGGTGGCGTTGCCGCCGGCGGAACTTGTCGCGGAGTAGTACTGGACGACCCAACCGGAGACGTCCACAGCCGCATCCGAGCGGTTGTAGAGCTCGACGAAGTCGTTCGTCCAGACAGATCCGCTGTTGCCGCCGCCGCCATAGACCTCGGAGATAACCACGTTGGGGGATGTGGCCAGCGCGGGTGAGGCTGTGAGCACCGCCCCGCTCACTGCAAGGAGAGGTGCAATGGCTGCTGCGCACATTCGGGGACTGAGGAAGGCCGGCATGTTCTACCTTTCGCAAAGGAGCGAGGCGATGGGGCTGAGCGACCCCCGTCGGGACCATATGCCCGCTTTGGGACCTTTCAGCCTATTCCGCAACAACCCTTGCTAACTCTTGACCAACTCGCTGCCTGAAGGCCCCGGCTAGGCTCGGTCCATGGCGAGCAGTGCGAAGATCGTGCGGGTCAACGCCCCCGATGGCACCGTCCGCGACATCCGCGTGTCCAGCCCTGACCGGATCATGTGGCAGGACGCGGGTATCACGAAGTGGGACCTCGCGACCTATGTCGCCTCGGTCGACGATGGGCTGATGCGTGCAGTAGGGGATCGACCGGTCACGCTGCAACGCTTTCCGGACGGGGTGGAGGGCGAGGAGTTCTTCTCCAAGAACCCACCGAAAGGGGTTCCGGAGTGGGCGCGGTCCGTGATGTGTACCTACCCGTCGGCCCGAAAGCATCCGCAGCTGGTCATCGACGAGATCGCCACTGCGGTGTGGGCCGTCCAGATGAACACCGTCACCTTTCACCCATGGCCAGTGCGCAGTGACGACAACGACAACCCGGACGAGATGCGGATCGACCTGGACCCCCAGCCCGGTCGCGTCTTCGCCGATGCCGTCGTGGCGGCATACGGTCTGAAGGTGCTGCTCGAGGAGCTGGGCTACATCCCTTGGGTCAAGACCTCCGGCAACCGCGGAGTGCATGTCTATGTGCGGATTGCTCGCACCCACGAGTTCCTGGACGTGCGCCATGGGGTCATCGGGATCGGTCGCGAGCTCGAACGCCGTATGCCGGAGCTGGTCACCATGGCGTGGTGGAAGGAGGAGCGGGGAGAGAAGGTGTTCGTGGACTTCAACCAGGCCAACCGCGACCGGACGATCGCGTCGGCCTACAGCCCGCGGCCACTGCCCGGAGCGCCGGTGTCGATGCCGGTCCCGTGGGATCGACTCCGCGAGGTGAAGCCGGGCGACTTCACCGTGCGCACGGTGCCGGGGATGCTCGCCGCCGAAGGGGATGCCTGGGCTGGGATCGATGCCGCCGTGGGCAATGTGTCGGCGGCAATTGCCTTGTGGGACAAGGACATCGCGGAACGAGGTCTGGGGGAGATGCCCTTCCCTCCCGACTATCCGAAAATGCCCGGCGAACCGTCAAGAGTGCAGCCGAGCCGAGCCCGCAAGCCCTCGGAACCGGCGTAGCAGCCCTGCAACCTGTTGCTGGACACAGGCCGTCTACTGCTGGAGAACGGCGTCGAGGTCATAGGCGATAGGTCTGTCGACCTGTGCAGCCAGACAGGACTCGGGGTCGCGATCCGGGCGCCAGCGCAGCAAGGTCACGGTGTGCCGAAAGCGTGGGCCCTCCATCTGGTCGAACTTCACCTCGACCACCCGCTCCGGGCGCAACCTGACGAAGCTCGTGTCCTTGTTGCTGCTGAAGCGGGAGCGGTCCGTCGCGCCCATCACCGGATCGCCCTGGTCGTCGGTGACGACCAGTGGTGCGAGCTCGTCGACCAGCTCGAGGCGCCG